>CAZYGO010000095.1:0-3151 GCA_964647455.1 uncultured Rhizobium sp. | reverse complement strand
CCGGGCCGCGACCGCAGTTCGGTCATCGGAAGGGCGATGAAATCGAGGATCATGCGGTATGCCGCAGAGAGGGGCCGGGCCAACGACCCGTCGCCATATAGACATCGTTTTTGTTGAGCCAGACTGCGGCCTGCATCAGGGCGTAGCGCAGATCGTGGCGGGCCGGATTCCAGTGGCTCGGGTGCATGTAGCAGATATGGCCTGCCGTATACATATGCATGCCATGCTTGATCGCGGGCGCGGTGACGGTGACCTTCGGCATCAACGACGGATAACTGTCGAAGGTGACATTGGCGACGTACATCTTGCCGATCGAAGTCATGAGCATGACCTTGATGTAGGGCGTGCCGTCGGCGGTCGTATACGACTCGATATTGGGGAAATGCTCTTTCGCCGCCTGGATGTCGGCCCGTACCCGCTGCAAGTTCATTCGATGATTTCCCCATACTCGCCGCCAAGGTCTTCGCGCATCGTGAGCGGCTTGCGATGGCCGCGTTCGGCGGAGGTGGTTTCATTCTTCGCGCGCACCTCGCCGCTGGGCAGGATCTCGATTTCGACTTCGTCTTCGCGCTGGAGAATTGCCTCAAGCTCCGCAATTGACGGCCTCGCCATTGATATTGTTCTCCTTCTGTATACAATCGCACGATCACACGACTGAGCGGAGGATTTCCCGAGTCCTTGGTCTGTGTCAATAGGGGACGTGCGATATCGGACGTCGTGGGCAAGGGCGAAGGAATGACCGACGAAAAGTCCCCAGATTCCGAGCCGGTACGCGGGCGAGGGTTGGGCCTTGCCCTCTCCGGCGGCGGTATGCGGGCGGCGGTATTCCATTTGGGTGTTTTGAACTCCCTGGCGAGGCGCGCCGGCCTGGAGTCGGTCACCCGTCTATCGACAGTGTCCGGCGGCAGCCTGGTCGCCGCCGCCGTCATGGCGCACAGCGGCGGTAAATGGCCAAGCTCGTTAGGCTACCTCGACACGACCTATCCGGCGCTGCGCGATCTACTGACGACCCAGGATCTATTCAGCTTCCGCGCGCTGGGTTTCGCCGGGGCCGTGCGCCATGCATTTCGCCTCTTCAATCGGCGCGCGGACATTCTGGTCGATTTGCTTCGCCGGCAATGGGGTATCTCCGGCGGGCTTGCGGATTTACCTGAAACACCAGTTTGGTGGATCAACACGACTTGCATCGAGACCGGAAAGAATTGGCGTTTCTCAAAGCGTGAAATGGGCGATTGGAAATTCGGCCGCCACTATGCACCTCCTTATAGCATCGCCGAAGCCGTTGCGGCTTCAGCCGCGATACCCTCTGCAATTGGAGCGCTCAAATTTGCGGTGCCGCAAAGTGGTTGGTACGACACCGATCCTACTACTCGCACGCCGCGGGCGCCGAAGTTGCCGCCTTCAGCCACAGTGAATCTCTGGGACGGGGGCGCATACGAAAACCTTGGCCTTGAGCCTTTGTACAAAGAGTCCCAAGGCTTGATTGGCTGCGATTTTCTTATCTGCAGTGACGCATCGGGGCCACTACAAATGGGTCGGTCGCACCCGATAGCCGGTCTTTTCAAGGGACAGCTTTCCAGTCCTAGGCTGTTCGATATCTCAAGCGATCAGATCCGATCGTTGCGGAGCAGAATGGTCCTGGGCTCCATCGGACGCGGTGAGATTGAAGGCGTTGTCATGCGAATGGGCAACTCAACGCGAAGTTTCGATATAAAGGCCGCCGCTGAGAGACCGGCCGCCAGTTATGACGACTTCCTAACCGACGCGGACGTCGCAGAAGCGGCCAGTTATCCGACCGATTTGAATGCGCTGTCGCCTAAAGCCTTCGACCGGATCGCACGTCACGGCCAGGAAGTTGCAGAGCTGACCCTATCGACATATGCGCCAGATTTCTTGAAATAACTTGTCGGTGTTGCAGGATCGCAAGGACTTGTTGCAGCGTATAACCACCAACACAGTGTACTAGGTTTTCTGGGATAACAGACCATACGAGCCGCCCTGGACGGCCAATGGCACGCAGAAGGTCAAGCGCCGCTCTCATTGCGCATTCTCGGCCAATAAGAAGCGTCCCCTCGCCAACATAATCAGGGCTGTGCAGAACGAAAGCCTGATCGGTTTGGACTGAGCCGCCAAAGTGTATGGCCCGAGGCCGGCGGACACTCAACGCTGGCTCGATTTTCAATTGGGCTTACAGCTTCTCGGTTGTGAGTTCCTCCACCACCTTGTTTATTATGAGCCCCATGGTGTCATCATTCTGGCTGTGCGAACAGATATAGACGACCGAACGGGCGAAGAACTGATCTTGCAGCTGCGGCATCGAGACCAGGCGTTGGCCCGTCAACGAACTCATATGTTTCCTTAATCAGTCAGCGGCATTGACCACCGAGCATTACATCCATTGGGACCTGTGAGAATTCTGTGAGACTACGTTCTCATCTCCTCGCGTCCTGTTGGTGGCTCGTTCAGGGCTCATCGTCTCAGAAAAGCAGCGGAATCTGGGCTTTATTATATTGTACCGCCCACGTTCGGGACGTAGGGGCCGGAGCCTTCCTGATCCCCGATTCATGAGACGATATTCGCATCAAGAGCCTTAGCGAAAGTCCTCGAACGAGACGGTTTTCGCGCTAAACGCTGGGCTGGGTGCATGATCAATCATGAGCTTTAAGTAGATGTCGCGGTTGGGCAAATTAAGAATGTCCTGGACATCGAACGTGGGTTGAAACTCCTTCGCCAACACCGATGCATCCTCCGGCCCCACTCGAAATGAAATCAGAGTTCCGGCATTCCCAAGCACAGCATGACGAATATCTGGCTCTAACTGATGTAGATGTTGGTGTGCGAGCGTGAGCGCCACGCCGTATTTTCTCAGTTCCGACATCATATTAGCAAGCATGAGGGTGGTGAAGTTGTGAAATTCGTCGAGATACACAAAGAACGGGTTTCGATCTTCGGGGGGGGCCTCTGCACGACTAAAAGCGGCGAGTCCCAGCGTCGAGACAATTAGGCTTCCGAGCAACAGAGTGCTGTCGGTGCCAAGCCGTCCCTTCGCGACGTTCACAAGCAACACCCGCCCTTCGTCCATAATGGCCCGGAGCCTGAGATCGATCTTTGGTTCAACTAGGATGCGGTAGAGTGTTGGATCGGAGAGGAG
>CAZYGO010000094.1:0-4907 GCA_964647455.1 uncultured Rhizobium sp. | reverse complement strand
GGACGATGGTTGGGACGATGGCTGGCGCAGCGAGGACGGCGCCCCGCCGCCGCTCCGCACCGAGGTGATCGCCGATTCCACCCGCAGCATCATCGCCCGCAACAAGTCGCCGGACATTTCCTTCGACCAGTCCATCAATCCCTATCGCGGCTGCGAGCATGGCTGCATCTATTGCTTCGCCCGCCCCACCCACGCCTATCTGGGCATGTCGCCGGGTGTGGACTTCGAATCCCGCCTGTTCGCCAAGCCCAATGCCGCCGAACTGCTGGCCAAAGAGCTGAGCGCGCCCGGCTATGTGCCGCGGGTGATCGCCATGGGCACGAATACGGATCCCTACCAGCCGCTGGAAAAAAAGCTGCGCATTACCCGGTCCATCCTGGAAGTGCTGCGGGATTTCCGCCATCCCGTCGCCATCGTCACCAAGTCGCCGCTGATCCTGCGCGACCTGGACATCCTGTCCGAGATGGCGGCAATGGGCCTGGCCAAGGCCGCCCTTTCCGTCACCACGCTCGACCGCAGGCTGGCGCGAACGATGGAGCCGCGCGCCGGCACGCCGGCGCGGCGGCTGCAGGCAATCGAAGGACTTGCCAAGGCCGGCATTCCCGCCGGCGTGATGTTCGCACCCGCCATCCCGGCGCTGAACGATCATGAGATGGAGGCGGTGCTCAATGCCGCCGCCGCCAGCGGGGCGCGATCGGCCGGCTATGTGCTGTTGCGCCTGCCGCTGGAGATCAAGGACCTGTTCCGCGAGTGGCTGGAAGCGAACGCGCCGGACCGCGCCCGTCACGTGATGGCGCTGGTGCGCCAGATGCGCGGCGGCAAGGATTATGACGCCGCCTGGAATACACGGATGCGCGGCACCGGCCCCTATGCCGAAATGATGGCGCGGCGATTCCACATGGCGGCAAGGCGGCTTGGCCTGAACCGGCCCAATCCGCCGCTCGCCATTGCCAGCTTCCGGCGCCCGGTTCAGCCCGGCGGCCAGATGAGCCTGTTTTGAGCTCCTAGGCGCCTGTGCCGGTCGTGGTGGTGGTCTTGTTGTCGAAACCGCCGGCCGCGGCGGTGATCGCCAGAGAGACCGCCGCGATGGTCGCCACCAGCGGCAGGCCGGTCAAACCAAGCAGGGCAGCTTCCCTGGTGCCGGCGGGCTTGCCGGACGGCAGCGGCGCAGCCGTCACGGACGATACCAGCAATGCGGCGGCCGCGAGGCCGACCAGGATGGATTTCGTTTTCACGGAATCACCATCAATCGAGTTGCGACGGAAAGCATAATGATATTTGTGCGACGCACAAGTTTTTGTTGCGTCGCAAAACAGCTTTCGCGCTAGACGGCCGGAAAATGAAAAGCAGGCAGAGCCACGCCCTGCCTGCTCTTCAGACCATGATGATCCGACTTCGGAATCCCTGGGGACTAGTGGTTGTTGCCCTGGAAGCCCTGGGTGGTCGGCGTGGCGCTGTCGTCCTGGAAGGCGCCGGAGGCGGCCAGGCCCACAAAGAGCGCAACAGAAGCGGCGATGAAGATGGGCGCCCAGACGCCGAGCAACGCGGCCTGATGGGTGCCAGCAGCCTTACCGGCCGGCAGCGGAGCCCTGGCGGGGGCGATGTCAGCCGCGAAAGCGGACGAGGCGACAAGCGCGGCGGCCGTGACAGCGCCAACGAAGGACTTGGACTTCATGGTGTCTCCCCAATTGTTTATGGCCAATAAGTTAGCGACCTTTGCCCGGCACCGCAAGGTGCAGGATCGCAACAGGTCGCTCCCATTATCGACGGGACCGTCATCCACAGACAGCATCTGCCCAATGGATTGGACGCCGGTTCCGCCTATTCTAGATAGCATAAATGCTTCACTTCCGTCACGAAAAACGTCTGCTCGCCGGTCTTTCCGGCCCGGTTTGCGGCGTGGACGAGGCCGGGCGCGGTCCGCTGGCCGGTCCGGTTGTAGCGGCGGCAGTGATCTTCCAGGCGGGCCGAATTCCCAAGGGTTTGAACGATTCCAAGCAATTAACCGAGGAAACCCGCGAATCGCTCTATCCCCGAATCATGGAGCTGGCAGTGGCCGTCGGGATCGGCGAAGCCAGTGTCGGAGAAATCGACCTGGTAAACCTCCGCCAGGCCACCCACCTGGCCATGGCCCGCGCCGTCCGCAACCTTTCGGTGGCGGCGGCCTTCGCCCTGGTGGACGGCAACGATCCGCCGCCCCTGCCCTGCCCCTGCGAAACCCTGATCGGCGGTGACGGCATCTCGCTTTCCATTGCCGCGGCGTCGATTGTCGCCAAGGTGATTCGCGACCGCCAGATGGTGGCTCTCCATCAGGAACACCCCGGCTACAACTGGGCCAGCAACAAGGGTTACGGCACGCCGGAGCATTATTCCGGGCTCAAGGCGCATGGCGTGACCGTGCATCACCGCCGCAGCTTCGCTCCCATCTACAACATCTTGTATGGGGACAAGACTGTGGACTCAATGCCGAGTCAATTTATAAGCGCTTGATTCCAAAAGACTCTTGACCCACGAATCGCGCCGAATCACTGTGAATCCCGCTGTTGATATTCGCGAGCGGGCAGATGACGGACGTGAAGCTGGACCAGGTCCTGGTGGGAGACTGCGTGGAAACCATGCGCGGGCTGCCGGAAGGCTGCGCCGACCTGGTGTTCGCCGACCCCCCATACAACATGCAGCTGAAAGGCGAGCTGCATCGTCCCGACCAGAGCAAGGTCGATGCTGTCGACGATCATTGGGATCAGTTCGACAGCTTCGCAGCCTATGACAGGTTCACCCGCGACTGGCTCGCCGCCGCCCGCCATGTGCTCAAGGACAGCGGCACGCTCTGGGTCATCGGCTCCTATCACAACATCTTCCGGGTCGGCGCGGCGCTGCAGGATCTGGGCTTCTGGATTCTCAACGACGTGGTCTGGCGCAAGACCAATCCGATGCCCAACTTCAAGGGCCGGCGCTTCACCAACGCCCATGAGACGCTGATCTGGGCAACCAAGAATCCGGAGCAGAAATACACTTTCAATTATGAAGCCATGAAGGCGCTGAACGACGACCTGCAGATGCGTTCGGACTGGACGCTGCCGATCTGTTCCGGCGGCGAACGCCTCAAGGACAGCGACGGGCAGAAGGCGCATTCCACCCAGAAGCCGGAGGCATTGCTCCATCGCGTGCTGTTGTCCTCGACCAGGGAGGGCGATGTCGTCCTCGATCCATTTTTCGGCTCGGGCACAACCGGCGCCGTCGCCAAGCGGCTGGGGCGCCGCTTCATCGGCATCGAACGCGAGGAACGCTATGCGGCAATCGCCCGCGCCCGCATCGCCGATATCCGCACCGCCGATCCGCAGGCATTGAAAGTCACCGGCTCCAAGCGGTCCGAGCCGCGCATTCCCTTCGGCTGGGTGGTGGAACGCGGCCTGCTGCCGCCCGGTTCGGTGCTGCATGGCCAGGGCCGCAAGGCGCCCAAGGCCAAGGTTCGCGCGGACGGCACGCTGGTGGTGGCCGACGCCACCGGCTCCATCCACCGCATCGGTGCCCATGTGCAGGGCCTGGACGCTTGCAATGGCTGGACCTTCTGGCAGTTCGAACTGCCGGAAGGCGGGCTTGCCCCGATCGACGTGTTGCGTCAGCGCCTGCGGGCGGAACTGGTCTGAGCCGCACGCTTTCGCGGGCGGACCGTGAAGAGCGGGCCTCCTTCGTCCAGGCCGTGTTCGACGATCTTGCGCATCACGGTGGGCAAGGCGACGTCCGGCAAACTTTCGCGCGGTATCCACTTCCCCATGGTCCTGGGCCGCCTGGAAACCTGGGCCGCATAGACTTCCATTTCCAGTTCGAAATGGGTGAAGCCGTGGCGCACCAGGCCGGGGCGCTTTCTCCAATCCGCCTTGAAAGGCGCCTGTTTCAGCGCCAAAGCCTTCGGCGGAAGCTTCTCGTCCCACGGCCCCAGGGGCGGCTCCAGCATGGAAGCCAACAGGCCCTTGTCCGGGCGTTTCACCAGCAGCACCGCACCAGTCCGGTCCGTGACCACGAATGCAGCACCACGCTTGACGGGCCGCGCGATCTTGGGCGCCTTCACCGGCAGCTGTTCCTGGATCTCCTGCCTGCGGGCGAGGCAATCGCCCCGCAGCGGGCAATTGGGACAGGCCGGACGCCGGGGCGTGCAGATGGCGCTGCCCAGGTCCATCAGCGCCTGCGCGAAATCTCCGGCCCGCGCCGGCACCAGGGCCATGCCCAAGGCATGAAGTTCGGTTTTCGCCCGGGGCATCGGGGTGCGGACGGCATAAAGCCGCGCGATCACCCGTTCGGCATTGGCGTCCATCGCCGCCTGGCGCTCGTCATAGGCGATAGCGGCAATCGCGCCCGCGGTATAGGCGCCGATGCCCGGCAGGCTGCGCAGGCTCTCGGCGGTGGCGGGAAACCGGCCGCCCATTTGCCCCGACACCTGTTGTGCCGCGGCGTGCAGGTTGCGGGCGCGGGCGTAATAGCCCAGCCCGGCCCAGGCGGCGAGCACCTGGTCGAGTGGCGCCGCCGCCAGATCGTGAACCGTGGGCCAGCGGGCCAGGAACTTGCGGTAATAGCCGGCGACCGCCTGCACCGTCGTCTGCTGCAGCATGATCTCGCTCAGCCAGACACGGTAGGGATCGGCTTTTTTTCCCTTCGGCGCCCGCCAGGGCAGGACACGCCGATGCACGTCGTACCAGGCGAGCAATTTTGCGGCCAGGCCCTGACGCGCGCCGGAACGGTCCTCGGCAAGTTCGGGCTTTTGGGAGGGCTTGCGGGTGGGCATACTCCCGACCATGACAACGCCGCCGGAAGAAACGCAACCGCCGCGCCGGGGCCGCGCCGCGCCCGTCAGCGGCGACGCCAGATCCATGGCGGCCGGCGCCTTTCAGCGCATGGGCTTCAGCGATCCG
>CAZYGO010000093.1:0-5406 GCA_964647455.1 uncultured Rhizobium sp. | reverse complement strand
TTCTGGCTGTTCCGCGAGCGTGAGGGCGGCGAGCGCCCCTCGGCGGCACGCTGGCCGTCCGTGGCCGCGGTGGTGCCGGCCCGTGACGAGGCCGATGTCATAGCCCGCTCGCTGGGCAGCCTGATTGCGCAGAATTACAATGGCGATTTCCACATTTTCCTGGTGGACGATCAGAGCGATGACGGTACGGCGATCGCGGCGCGGGCGCTGGGCTCATCCCGCGTCACCGTGCTGGCGGGTGCTCCGCGCCCGCCAGGCTGGACCGGCAAGCTTTGGGCCATGCACCAGGGCGTGCAGGCGGCCGCCGCGCGCGCGCCCGATTATATCTGGTTCACCGACGCCGATATCGCCCATGCGCCCGACAATCTCTCCCGCCTCGCCGCGCGGGCGGAAGCCGGCGGCCTGGTATTGACCTCGCAGATGGCGAAGCTTTCCGCCCGCACCATGGTGGAGCATTTCCTCATCCCCGCCTTTGTCTTCTTCTTCTCCATGCTCTATCCCTTCGGCGCGGTGAACGATCCAAGGCGCAAGACCGCCGCCGCGGCAGGTGGCTGCATGCTGGCCAGGGCGGATGCGCTGGCGGCGGTGGGCGGCATAGAGGCCATTCGCCGCAATATCATTGACGATGTTTCGCTGGGCCGGCTGATGAAGGCGCAGGGACCGGTCTGGCTGGGCCTTTCCGACCGCGCGGTTTCGCTGCGGCCCTATGAAAGCCTGGGGGAGGTTCGCCGCATGGTGGCGCGCTCGGCCTTCGCCGAACTGGACTATTCGGCGCTGAAGCTGCTGGGCACGTTGGCGGGACTGGTGCTGGTCTACCTGGCGCCGCCCGCCACGGCCCTGTTCGCCTGGGGGCCGTCGCAGATGGCAGGTTGGCTTGCCTGCCTGCTGATGGTGATCGCGTTGCAGCCCATCCTTCGCTTCTACCGGCTGTCACCGCTCTGGGGTTTTGCCCTGCCGATCATTGCCGCTTTCTATGCGCTCTTCACTCTGGATTCCGCCTGGATGTACTGGCGGGGCAAAGGTGGCATGTGGAAGGGCCGCGCCCAGGCGTCCGCACGGAGCGAGGCGTGAGCGGCCAGGCGCTGCAATCCGGCAAGGGGCACCGCGACGAGAATTTTCCCGTCGCTTCAGTGCTGATCGCGCCGCAATACCGCGCGCCGGTCATGGCGTTCTATCAGTTCGTCCGCTTCGCCGACGACATTTCCGATCACGTCACCGCCGCGCCCGGCGAGAAGCTGCGCCTGCTGGAGGAGATGCGCGCGACCCTGGCCGGTGAAAGCGACTGCTCGCCCGAAGGTGTGCGGCTGCGCGCGATTTGCGCGGAACGCGGCCTTTCCACCCAGCACGGCCTGGACCTGCTGGAAGCCTTTCGCCGCGACGTCCACAAGCTGCGCTATCGCGACTGGGACGAGCTGTTGGATTATTGCCGCTATTCCGCCATGCCGGTGGGCCGTTTCGTGCTGGACGTGCATGGCGAAAACCGTGCCCTGTGGCCGGCCAATGACGCGCTTTGCGCCGCGCTTCAGGTGATCAATCACCTGCAGGACTGCGGCAAGGATTACCGCGGCCTCGACCGCGTCTATATCCCCGAACCGATGCTGGCCGCTGCCGGCGCCCGTGTCGAAGACCTGGCTGCAT
Source organism: uncultured Rhizobium sp. (assembly GCA_964647455.1). GTDB lineage: Bacteria > Pseudomonadota > Alphaproteobacteria > Micropepsales > Micropepsaceae > Rhizomicrobium. Next base: position 3,768 of record CAZYGO010000093.1, on the reverse strand, counting down.
CGCAGGCCAGCCCTGCGCTGAAAGGGGTCATCCACAGCCTGGCGGCGAAAAGTGCCGCCTTGCTGGCTGAATCCCGCATTTTCGCCAGGGGCATTCGCGATGCCCGGCTTGCCTTGGAAGTTGATCTCATTCAAACCCTTGCCGAAGACCTCAACACCAAGCTGATGCGCCGCGACCCGCTCTCCCAGACCGTGCATCATTCCAAGCTGGACGTGGCGCGCCTGTTCCTGGGCCGCCTGCCGGGCTTTGCCATCGGCCGGGTTTTTCGCAAGCACCGCGCGGGGCATGCATGAGCGCCACCCTGGATGCGCCGCAGGCGGCGGCGGTGAAGAAGAAGGCCAGCGGCAGCTCCTTCTATCTTGCCATGCGGCTGATGCCCCAGGCCGAGCGCGACGCCATGTTCGCGATCTATGCCTTTTGCCGCAAGGTGGACGATATCGCCGATGACGGCATCGGCACCCGCGAGGAACGCCGGCGCAAGCTCGATGCCTGGCGGGACGACATCGCCGCCCTTTATCGCGGCGAGCCGGCCGGGCAGGCGCAGTTCCTGGCGGGCATTGTCGCCCGCTATCGCCTGCGCCAGGAAGATTTCAACGCCATCCTCGACGGCATGGCAATGGATGTCGCCGAGGATATCGTCGCCCCCAGCCTCGCCACGCTCGATCTCTATTGCGACCGCGTCGCAAGCGCGGTGGGACGCCTCTCGATCAAGGTTTTCGGGATGGAGGACGGCCCGGGGTTCGAACTGGCGCATCATCTCGGCCGCGCCCTGCAACTCACCAACATATTGCGCGACATTGACGAGGACGCGGATATCGGCCGCCTCTATCTGCCGCGGGAATATCTGGAAGAGATGAAATGCTGCGCCTCCCTCGACCCGAAGGCGGTGGTGGCGCGCCCGGAAATCGATACCGTGTGCCGCAAGGTGGCCGCGCTCGCACACACCCATTACGACGCCGCCCGGAAACTGCTCGCCAGCCGGCCGAAAGGCCGCCTCGCCACTCCCGGCCTGATGGGCGCGGTTTATTCCGAGATTTTGCGGGAGAGCGAAAAATCCGGTTTCGCCGCGCCGCGCCGCCGCGTTTCGCTCAGCAAGTGGCGGCTGCTGACCCTTGTGGCGCGTGTCGGCCTTGGCTAGGGGGGGCTCAAGTAGCGAAGCGGTAGGCCATAAAAGAGCCTTCGTCATCGGCGGCGGCGTTGCGGGACTGGCGGCGGCCACAGCGCTGGCGCAAAGGGGCGCCGCGGTAACGCTGTTCGAGGCCGGGCCGCAGGCCGGTGGGCGCTGCCGCTCCTATTTCGATCCCGCCATCGGCCAGGTGATCGACAATGGCAATCACCTGGTGCTGTCGGGCAACCATGCGGTCTATGCCTATCTTCAGCGCATCGGCGCGGGGGGGGCGCTGGCCGGGCCGGACCATGCCACCGTCGATTTCGTCGATTTTGGCGAAGGCCTCCGCTGGAAAGTGACCCTGAATGACGGATTGCTCCCGTTCTGGGTGATGAAGCGGGCTACCCGCGTACCCGGCACGGCCCTGAGGGATTATGCCGCCTATGCGCCACTGCTATGGGCCAGGAAGAATCTCACCATCGCGGAAGCCGCCAGGACGGGCGGCATGCTGTGGCGGCGGCTGGTGCATCCCTATCTGCTGGCGGCCTTGAACACCGAGCCCCAGGAGGCGTCGGCCGCGCTGGCCGGGGCGGTGATGCGCGAAGGGCTGATGGCCGGCGGACGGGCCTGCCGCCCGCGCATCGCCGAACCCAATCTGGCGGCGGCCTTCGTCAATCCTGCCCTGGCCTATCTCGAAAACCGGGGCGCCAAGGTGCATCTGGGCCAGCGGCTGCGGCGCTTCACCATCACCGGTACCGGGGTGCGGGCGCTGGAATTCGCCGACGCCACCATCCCGACCGGCATGAAGGACGCTGTCGTCCTGGCGGTAAATGCGCCCGTGGCGCGGGATCTGCTGCCGGGCCTGACCGCGCCGACCGAATTCCGCGCTATCGTCAACGCCCATTTCGCCTGCCGGCCGCCCTCCGGCGCGCCGCCGATATTGGGCGTGGTTGGCGGGCTGGCGGAATGGATATTTACGTTCCCGGAGCGTATCTCCGTCACGATCTCCGGCGCCGATGCCATTGTCGACGAGGACCGCGAGAGCCTGGCGCAGCGCATCTGGAACGACGTCGCCCGGGCGCTGAATCTGGGTGATCCGCTGCCGCCCTGGCAGATTGTCAAGGAAAAGCGCGCCACCTTCGCCGCCACCCCGGCCCAGGATGCGTTGCGCCCGGGGCCGCGAACCCCCACGCGCAACCTGATCCTGGCGGGCGACTGGACCCAGACAGGCCTGCCCGCCACCCTGGAAGGGGCGATCCGCTCCGGTCATGTCGCGGCGGGTTTGGCGGCGCGGCATCTGCAATTATAGTCGCCCCATGAACGTTCGGATCGAACATCTGGAGCTTGAGCAGGCTATCTCCGCCGCCACGGATGGCCTGTTGCGCGAGCAGCGGCCGGACGGCCACTGGGTCTATGAGCTGGAAGCCGATTGCACCATTCCGGCGGAATATGTGCTTCTGGTGCACTACCTGGCCGAAGCGCCCAACCTGGAGCTGGAGCGCAAGATCGGCAACTACCTGCGCCGCATCCAGGGCGGCCATGGCGGCTGGCCGCTCTATCACGAGGGCGCCTTCGACATTTCCGCGACGGTGAAAGCCTATTTCGCCCTCAAGATGATCGGTGACGACATCAATGCCCCGCACATGGTGCGGGCGCGCGAGGCGGTGCGGGCGCGGGGCGGTGCCATCAAGGCCAATGTCTTCACCCGCATCCTGCTGGCGCTGTATGGCGAAGTGTCGTGGAACGACGTACCGACGGTTCCGCCGGAGCTGATCCTGCTGCCGCGCTGGTTCCCGATCCATCTGTCGAAGATGAGCTACTGGGCCCGCACCGTGATCGTGCCGCTGCTGGTATTGTGCGCCCTGAAGCCCTTGGCGCGCAATCCGCGCGGCATCCACGTGCCGGAGCTTTTCGTGCCGGGCGTGCCTGCCGCCAATCCCCGCGCCCCGCACCAGAGCGCCGGCTGGTCGGCCTTCTTCACGTTGCTGGATAAGGTGCTGAAGAAGGTGCAGTGGCCGGAAGGCCCGCGCGCGCGCGCCATCGAGAAGTGCCGCGCCTGGACCACCGAGCGCCTCAACGGCCAGGATGGTCTGGGCGCCATCTATCCCGCCATGGCCAACAGCGTGATGATGTACGACCTGCTGGGTTATCCGAAGGACCATCCAGATTATGCCATCGCGCGCAAGTCGGTCGAGCTGTTGCTGGTGGTGAAGGAAGACGAAGCCTATTGCCAGCCCTGCGTCTCGCCGGTGTGGGATACGGCGCTGGTGGCGCATGCGCTGATGGAAGCCAGGACGCCGGAAGCAGACGCCGCCGTGGCCCGCGGGCTGGAATGGCTGAAGCCGCTGCAGGTGCTGGAGGTGAAGGGCGACTGGGCGGAAGAAAGGCCAGATGTGCGGCCCGGCGGCTGGGCTTTCCAGTATCGCAATGATCATTATCCCGACCTCGATGACACCGCCGTGGTGGTGATGGCGATGGACCGGGCACAGAAGGCCGGCATCGCGGCAGGCTATGACGCCGCCATCGCGCGCGGCGATGAATGGGTGCAGGGGTTGCAGTCCAGGGGCGGCGGCTGGGGCGCTTTCGACGCCGACAATGCCTATTATTACCTGAATAATATCCCCTTCGCCGATCATGGCGCGTTGCTGGACCCGCCCACC
>CAZYGO010000092.1:0-4072 GCA_964647455.1 uncultured Rhizobium sp. | reverse complement strand
GGGATGTGGAGCGGGCGGGTGCCGGCGACCGAACTGGGTCTTTATCGCCTCAGCGACGGCGTGCTGGCCGCCGTGGCCGCGGCCGGTCCGCTCAACCCGCGCGAGGTTTCCGACATGCGCGCCACCGAGGCGCTGCTGAAGCCGCTGGCCGATTCCACCGGCGGCAGCGTCCACTGGCTGACCGACGGGATGCCCCAGGTGCGGCAGGTGAATGCGGATTCTTCCGCTTACGGATCGAACTGGATCGGGCTGGTACGCAACAACGCCTATCGCGTGACCTCGCTCACCCAGAAACCGCTTCTGCCGCAATGGGCGACGCTTTTGATTCTGGCGGGATTGCTGTTGCTGGCCTGGCGGGTGGAAGGGCGTTGAATTCTTTAACCCCCTCCGGCCTTCGCTGGCTTAACCGCCTTCGGCTGGCCAGCTACGGCCACCTCCCCCTTTGGATGCGCTTCGCGCATAATGGGGAGGCGGGGCTTTGCCCAAGCGGATGGTCGCGCCGCGGCTTTGCTGCGGCGCTCGCACGAAATGAATTACCCTAAAGCCGCGCCGTCCGCGCAGACCGGATCATCAATCGCGGCACGGCGGACCTGGCCGCTGAGCGACAGCATCTCGCCGCCTTTCAGCGACAGGCCCAGGATGCGGTCCTGGTCCACGGGCCCCGGAAACCGCACCCGGCCCGGCGGCAGGCGCGAAAAGCCGACCTTGGCGTAATAGGGCTCGTCGCCCACCAGCAGGATGCCGCGCCACGGACCCCGCCGGGCGGCGTCGATGCCGGCCTGCATCAGGGCGATGCCGATGCCGCGGCCGCGCTGGTCGCCGCGCACCGCCAGCGGACCCAGCAGCAACTCCTCATGGCCGCCGACCGAAATGGGCCAGAAACGCACCGACCCCAGCAGGGCCTCTCCCTCGGCGGCGACGAAACCGAGAGCGGCGATCGGCGCCACGCCTTCGCGCAGGCGATAGGCCGACTTGGCGAAACGGCCAGGACCGAAAGCCGCCGCGTTCAGCGCCGCGATGGCGCCGTCATCGGCCGGCGTCTCGGGCCGGATCTGCCGGGAGGGGTCGGACATCACGCCCCGCTAAACAAAGCGCCCGCGAAAGGCAAGGATTACCAGCGCGCGCTGACCGGCGCGCCCGCCAGTTCCGCCAGCCGCCGCGCCGTGGCGGGCGAGAGGCCGGGCGGCGGCGACGCCGGATCGGCCCAGGCGATCTGCCGTATTTCCCAGCCGGGATGGAAATCGATCGTCGCGCCCTCGACGCAGAACAGCGTCACGACATGCTCCATCCAGAGCGCGCGCCGCGCGTAGCGCCCGAACAGGCGGAAGGCACCGCCTTCCAGGCCCACTTCCTCTGCCAGTTCGCGGCGCACCGCCGCCTCCGGCGTCTCGCCGCCATCCACGCCGCCGCCCGGCAATTGCCAGCCCGGCTGGTAGCCATGGCGCACCAGAAGCACCCTGCCTTGGCCGTCCAGCACCAGCGCGTTGACGCCGCGCGCCACCGGCGAAAAGCCCGACTTGGCCCAGAGGAACAGCGCCTCCAGCAGACGGCCCGCGAAACCTGCCAATGCCCGACGCCTCCCGGCGGTGTTGTAACCCTTCGCTAACCAAGCCGGTCCTAGAGTGGCGGGGTTTTCCGACTCGCGCCTGCAATTCTAGGGCGAAGTCGTCGCTTCCTCCACCGGCGGCAAATGGGCACGATGAAGTCCGAAGCGGGATTCAGTCTCAGGGCGCTGATTGTCGAGGACAATGCGCATATGCGCGTGCTGCTGCGCGAACTGCTCGGTTCGGTCGGCATCCGCAAGGTCAGCGAGGCCCCCCATGGCGAGGCGGCCCTCGAGGTGCTGCGCGAACACACATGCGACCTGATCCTGTCCGACATGGCGATGGCGCCGATGGACGGGATCGAGTTCACCCGCCACCTGCGCACCAACGAGGACAGCCCCAACCGCTTCGTGCCCATCATCATGGTCACCGGCCATACCGAAAAGCACCGCGTCGAGGCGGCGCGGGACGCGGGCGTGACGGAATTCCTCGCCAAGCCGATCACCGCCCACAACCTCTATTCCCGCATCAGCGAAATCGTGGAGCGGCCCCGCGCCTTTGTCCGCACCGAGGGCTATTTCGGCCCCGACCGCCGCCGCAAGCACCTGGACAATTATGGCGGCCCCTGGCGGCGCCATGACGATTACGATGTCGGAGAGAAGCCATGAAGAAGGCCCAGCTGATCGCGCCCGACGCCTATCCGCAGATGATGAGCAAGGCGCAAGGCGCGCAACTCGCCCAGACCCTGCGCAGCGCCGTCACCGGCGTGAAGGCCGCCCGCATCCTGGAAGACTCCGCCGAAACGCTGCGCGAGGCCCTGCTGGGCTATGTCGCCGAGATGGAAGCGGCCGGCGGCGACCAGGCCGTGATCTCGGACAAGGCCCATGAAATCAAGGGATTTGCCGATACGGCGGGACTGCCCGCCACCGCCCGCATCGCCGAGGGCCTCTGCCACTATCTGGAACGTTGCGCGGAAATGGCGGTGCCGGCCGACGCCGCCGTCATCGCCCTGCATGTCAGCGCCATCGGACGGGCCAGCCGCGACGCCGACCAGGGCGGCCAGACCGGCGAGGCCGTGGCCAGGGGGCTGGCGGCGCTGGCGGCGCGAAAGCTCGCGGAGGCGGCCAGGGGCCGCACTCGCGGCTGAGGCGTTAAGCGCCGTTAACCTCCCCGCGCCTTGCCGGGCGCGCGTCTTCACGCCTCCTTAAGCGCCGCTCTTAATAATGAACGCTCCATTTCCCGGGGCGTCCATGCTTCAGATCGGCGGCATTGTCTTTCTCATCATCTGCGTCTTCGTGCCCTACATCATGTCCGAGGGCCGGATGGACGTCATCATCGAGGCGGCGCCGCACGAACTGGCGACGATCTTCGGCGCCGCCGTCGCCGCCATGCTGATCGGCGGCTCGATGTTCAACGTGAAGAAGATCTTCGGCTCGCTGGGCCAGGTGATTTCGGGTCCGCGCTGGAAGCCGGCCGACTATCGCGACCTGCTCTGCCTGCTCTTCCTGCTGACCAAGACCATGAAGTCCAAGGGCCTGATCGCCCTGGAAGCGCATATCGAAAAGCCGGAAGAGAGCAACATCTTCAAGCGCTATCCCAAGATCTGCAAGGACCATTTCGCCCTGGACTTCATCTGCGACACGCTGCGGATGATGACCATGAGCCTGGAAGACCCGCACCAGGTCGAGGCGAACATGGAAAAGCAGCTGGAAAAGCACCATCACGAGGCCCTGATCGGCGCCACCGCCCTGCAGGCCATGGCCGACGGCCTGCCGGCGCTGGGCATCGTCGCCGCCGTGCTGGGCGTCATCAAGACCATGGGCGCCATCAGCGAACCGCCGCCGGTGCTGGGCGGCATGATCGGCGGCGCGCTGGTCGGAACCTTCCTCGGCGTGTTCCTTGCCTATGGCCTGGTCGGGCCGATGGGCAACCGCCTCAAGGCGGTGATCGACGAGGACAGCCACTTCTATCACGTCATCCGCGACATCCTGGTGGCGCATCTGCACGGCAACGCCGCCCAGGTTTCGGTTGAGATCGGCCGCGGCAGCGTGCCCAGCGAGCATCAACCCAGCTTCCAGGAGATGGAAGCCGCGATCGCCGCGATCCCGCCGGATGGCGGGTGATGGCGGAAATGGCGAAAGGTCCAGTGACCTTTCGCCCGCCCGAAGGCCGCCTCCGTTTCTTTGTTGATCCCCCCCGGCCTTTGCCCAGGCGGATAGTCGCCCGGCGGCTGGCGCTGCCGGGCTCGCGATTCCTGGAGGACCTAGAACTTGCGCCAGCGGCGCGCGGTTTCGCGTGCCTCCGACAAGGAGACGAAGAACATCGCCAGGGCCCCGGCAAAAATGCCGAACGGCACCGACCAGGTTGCATCCAGGTCGGTTCCGAAGGTCACGATCCCCGTGACGATCACGCCGGTCAGTTGGGCCACGCTCTTGGGCATGTCCCGATATGGGACAGTTTCGCACGCCACGGTAGCGGCGACTGGATTAACGGTTAACGCCGTCACGCCAGCTTGAAGCCGCCGGTCC
>CAZYGO010000091.1:0-2695 GCA_964647455.1 uncultured Rhizobium sp. | reverse complement strand
ACTGGGCGCCGTTCCTCGAGTTCGCCGCTAAAGAATTCAAACGGCCGCAGCCCGCCGCCGCCAGCCGACAAGCTGCAGCACAGCGGTAAGCGCCACCGCCGCGATGGTGGAATAGAGGAAAACCCCGCGCCCGCCGCCGGCCTGGTAGCCGAAAGTGTGCGCCGCCGCCAGGACGAAGCAGCCATAGTTCCAGCGCTGCAGCGATTTCCAGCCCGGCGTGCCAAGCGCGCGCAAGGATGCGTCATTCGAGGTCGCCAGCAGCGCCAACAGGATCAGCGAGGCCAGCAGTCCGGTGTCGTTGGAGAAGCCGAACAGGTCATGGCGAAAAGGCTGCACATGCTTTTCCCGCCAATTGTCATAGACATAGTAGAGCCAGAAACGACCCGCCATGTGCACGAACTGGCCGGTGGCGGTGTGGAACAGGCCGGTGATGCCGGCCCAGATGCCGATATCGCGACGCAGGTCGAAGGACGCCGCCAGCCTTTCGCCCGCCAGCAGCTTCCACGGCCCCAGGACCAGGGTCAGGCAGAGCAGAAAAAGCGCGGGATAGGCGGATGCAAAGGACAGGCGCGGGATGACCTGCGTGTACGGCCGCGTCACGTAGAGGAAATAGCCGCTGACCAGACACAGCAGCGCCAGCGGCAGGTGATGCCGCAACAGGCGGCGGGACATTCGCGAAGAAAGCATGGCGGTTCCGTTGCTATCGGTCGGGCAACATGCCGTGCTTCGCGTGCCTGTCAAAGGCGTCACCTCGCGAAATATAATTTCTCCAAATCCACATTGGGAATTTTCAATCCTTGAAAAGGGCGTGGGACGGCGCTGTTATGAAGGCGCAAATCAGCGAGGCGAACATGACTTCTGACATCGGGCGGCGTGAGCTCATCGGCGCGGCAGGGATGGCGGCGGCAACCCTGGCGGCGGCTTCGCGGGTCAAAGCGCAGACCGCGCCGGCATTGCCCGGCAAGGCGCAGACCTACGCCATCAAGCCGCTTCCCTTCGACCCGAAATCCATCAAGGGCCTGTCGGAAAAGATTCTGGTTTCGCACCACGACAACAATTATGCCGGAGCGGTGCGGCGCCTCAACGCCATCAGCGCCCAGTTCGCGGCGCTGGACGTTGCTGCCGCGCCGGTCTTCACCATCAACGGCCTCAAACGCGAAGAACTGATCGCGATGAACTCCATGCTGCTGCATGAGGTCTATTTCGACAGTCTTGGTGCCGGCGGCGAACCTGGCGGCAACCTGGCGCAGGCGCTGGTCCGCGATTTTGGCAGCGTGGCGCGCTGGCGCGCAGAGTTTTCCGCCATGGGCAAGGCGGAGGGTGGCGGTTCCGGCTGGGTGCTGCTGACCTGGCTGGCGCGCGACCGGCGCCTGGTCAACCAGTGGGCGGCGGATCACACGAACAATGTGGCGGGCGGCCAGCCTATCCTGGCGCTGGACATGTATGAACATTCCTACCACATGGATTACGGGTCCGGCGCCGCGGGCTATGTCGATGCCTTCATGGCGGCGATCAACTGGAACAATGCCGCCAGCGCTTTCGAGCGCGCCAGCCGGGCCTAGCGCCGGATCGATTTTACGGACAGGCCGGGCGATCAGGCCGCCGTCCAGCCGCCGTCGATCGAGATGACGGCGCCGGTGATGGAGCGCGCCATGTCACCCGCCAGGTAAAGCGCCAGGGCGGCGACTTCCTCCACCGTGACGAACTCCTTGGTCGGCTGTGCCGCCAGCAGCACATCCTTGATCACCTGTTCGCGCGTCAGTCCGCGTGCTGCCATGGTGTCGGGAATCTGCTTTTCCACCAGCGGCGTCCAGACATAGCCGGGGCAGATGGCGTTCACGGTGATGCCGAACTGCGCCGTCTCCAGAGCCACCGTCTTGGTCAGGCCGGCAATGCCGTGCTTGGCCGCGACATAGGCCGACTTAAAGGGCGAGGCGACCAGGGCGTGCGCCGAGGCGGTGTTGATGATGCGGCCCCAGTGCCGCGCCTTCATGCCGGGCACCGCGGCGCGGATGGCATGGAAGGCGGCCGACAGGTTGATGGCCAGGATCTGGTTCCATTTTTCGACAGGGAAATCCTCCACCGGCGAGACGAACTGGATGCCGGCATTGTTCACCAGCACATCCACCGACCCCAGTTCCTTCTCGGCCAGCGCGATCATCCCGGCGATTTCGTCCGCCCTGCTCATATCGGCCGGGGAATAGAGCGCGGTGACGCCGAATTCCTTCTCGATGCCACTGCGCTCCGCTTCGATGGCGGCGGCATCGCCGAAACCGTTTATGACGACATTGCAGCCTTGCCCGGCATAGGTCTTGGCCAGCGCCAGACCAATGCCGCTGGTGGAGCCGGTGACGACCGCGCCCTTTCCCTTGAGCATGAGAATTCTCCGTCTAAGCGTCCCGATGATGCCATGGCGCGGCCCCGCGCCAAGGCAAATGCTCCAGTGGCGAAACAGCGCGGGTCGGATGCCGGCGGCGCCCCACGCGCGCTCCCCGCCCGGGATTACGAGTGCCGGCATTTCGCGCTAGTCTGGCGCCGATGCGCCGTTTCATCCTCGCCCTGCCATTCCTGCTGCCCATGCCCGCCCTGGCCGCCGAGGCGCCGGTGGTGCTGGTGACGGTGGATTGCCAGGACTATTTCGTGGTCGATCTGGGCAACAAGCGCTATGCCCTGCTGGAATGGTATGGCGGTTACC
>CAZYGO010000090.1:0-3586 GCA_964647455.1 uncultured Rhizobium sp. | reverse complement strand
CACGATCAGATCGCCATGGGCGGACGGCGCGTCGCGGCGGGCCTCGTCGGCGGCGGTATCGAGGAAGTAGGTGCGCGCGTCCTGGGCGGCATGGTCCACCACGATGGCGGGATGGGCGCGCGCCTCGGCGGCCTCGGCTTCGGTGATGGCGCCGGTCTCCACCATCGCGTCCAGCACCCAGGTGGCGCGCTGCTGCGCCGCCAGGAGGTCGCGGCGGGGCGAGAAGACCGAGGGCGCGCGCGTCAGCGTCGCCAGCATCGCCGCCTGCGCCAGGGTGACCTTGCGGGCCGAGACGCCGAAATAGACGCGCGCCGCGCCGTCCACGCCATAGGAGCCGCTGCCCAGGTAAAGGCGGTGGAGATAGAGGTCGAGTATCTGATCCTTGCTGAGCGAATTCTCCAGCCCCGCCGCGTCGACCAGCTCGGTGAATTTGCGCGAGAAGGTGCGCTCCTGCTGGGTGTAGACGATCTTGGCGGTCTGCTGGCTGATGGTGGAGCCGCCCGCCACCCAGTGCCCGGCCTTGAGGTCGCGCAGCAGCGCGCGCGTCAGGCCGATGGGATCGATGCCGTTGTGGGAATAGAAGCGGCGGTCCTCCATCGCGACGAAGGCGGCCGGCAGATAGGCGGGCATTTCGTCGAGCTTCAGCCGCTCGCCCACCACCGCGCCGCGATGACCGACATCGTTGCCGGCGGCGTCAAGGAAGGTGAAGGCGGTGGGGCGGTTCACGGCATAGAGGTCGAGCCGGGGATCGAGCCTGGGCGCGAAAAGGCCGAGGAATTGCGGCAGCAGATAGAGCAAGGCGAGCGGAACGGCGATCGCCGCCATGGCGATGGCGAAATGCGGCGACCAGGGCGCCGCGATCCGCATCCAATGGCGCAGGCGGGCCTTGATCTGCTCGAGCCAGTCGTCGGACATGGGGTGGATAGAGCACCGAAGTTTGCGGCAGATTCAAGACCCTTGCGGTGGACAGGAAAGGGAAATCGCGTCAGGCGGTTGACGGCGCGGCGGCGGTTCTCTACATCAGCACCATTCCCGAAATTGCATCCGATACGCGCGGTTCCGGGCGCTGACGCGCCGGCCCCCCGCGGACGTCCTCCTTTCCATCAAGGTTCCTGCAACATGTCGCGCGCGAACGACCTCGCCGAGGCGGCGCTCGATTCCTCATGGCTGGATAAAATGGTGAACAAACTGAAACGGGAGCTGGAAGCCCAGCTCAAGCGGGTTTCCGAAGGCGCGCCGAAGAAGGGCGCGACGGCCAAGAGCAGCAGCCCCGCCGAGCGGGCCGCCGATGCCCGCACCCTGGCGGCGCTGGAGCGGACGCTGGAAAAGCTGGTGCAGATGGAACAGACCCGCGCCCTGGTCCGTGAAGCCAAGATACACACGGAGGGCGCCCGCGATGCGCTGGAACGCCGCCTCGATAAGCTCGCTGCCGGCGCGGAGCAGAAGCAGGATAGTTGAAGGGCTGGACGCGGCCGAGGCGCTGCAGCTTCTGCAGCACTGGCCCTTCTGGGCGCGCGGCGCGCAACTGCCGCCGCCGGGCGACTGGCGCATCTGGCTGTTCCTGGGCGGACGCGGCGCCGGCAAGACCCGCGCCGGAGCCGAATGGATCGCCGGCCAGGTGCGCCAAGGCAAGGCGCGGCGCATCGGCCTGATCGGCGCCACCGCGCGCGACGCGCGCCAGGTGATGGTGGAAGGGCAGTCGGGCCTGCTGGCGGTGGCGCAAGGCGTGCATTTCCAGCCGTCGAACCGGCTGGTGCGCTGGCCGGGCGGCGCCGAGGCGCGGCTGCTTTCAGCGGCGGAGCCGGACAGTTTCCGCGGTCACCAGTTCGACTGCCTGTGGGGCGATGAATTCGCCAAATGGCCGGCGCCGCAGACGGCGCTGGACATGGCGCTGATGGGGCTGCGGCTGGGCGAGGATCCCCGCCTGCTGCTGACCACCACGCCACGCGCCATTCCGGCGCTGAAGGCGCTGCTGGAGGCGCCGGAGGTGGCGGTGACGCGCAGTCGCACCGCCGAGAATGGCGCCAACCTGGCGCGCGGCTTCGTGGAGTATCTGCGCCGTCAGTATGACGGCACCCGGCTCGGCCGCCAGGAACTGGAGGGCGAACTGGTCCAGGACAATGAGCAGGCGCTGTGGAAGCGGGCCTGGATCGAGGCGGGGCGGCTGCGCATCGCGCCGTTCCTGCATCGCGTCGTGGTGGCGGGGCGCGACCTGGACGGCCATGGCCATGTGCTGGCCGACCGTTCGGCGGCGGGCCTGTCGCCGGCCGCCTGGGCGTCGCGCGCGGCCCAGGCCTATGAGGATTTCCAGGCCGACGCGATCATCGCCGAAGCCAACCAGGGCGGCGAGATGGTGCGCGCGGTGCTGGCGCAGGCCGGCAGCCACCTGCCGGTGACGCTGGTGCATGCGACGCGCCGCAAGCTGGTGCGGGCGGCGCCGGCGGCGGCGCTCTATGAACAGGGCCGCATCCATCATATCGGCGCCTTCGCCGAATTGGAGGACCAGATGTGCCAGTATGACGGCAGCGGCGGCACAAGTCCCGACCGCATGGACGCGCTGGTCTGGGCGCTGGCCGATCTTTTCGCGGCGCCGCGCCGCGACCCGAAGATCAGAGTGGCTTGATATAGCCTTCGCCGGGCGCGGCCCAGGCGGCCATCTCGGCGAAGAGGGCGGAAAGCTTGACCAGGTCCTGGCGCTGGAATTCCAGCGGCAGCTCGGCGCCGCTTTCCAGCACGATCATCAGCCCGGCATTGCCGTTGTCGCGCATCTGGGGGCGCACGCCCGCCACCGCCACCGGCTGCACCGGCGGGTTGGCGCCTTCGGGCAGGGCCGACTGGATGCGGCCGAGATAGGCGGAGGCGGCGGCGATGGCCAGGCCCGCGCAATGGGCCGAAAGCTCGACGGCATACTTCTTCTTGTCGGTGCCCAGGAAGGTCAGCTTGACGGCGCCGTCGCCGGCGTCGGCGCCGAGGACATATTCGAACCGCGGCGCGGTCATCTTGGTGGCGGTCGCTGCCATGGTGATTCTCCCGGAAGGCCAGGATAGCCAAGAACCGCTTTGCAAGGAATGAATCCCATGTTCGAGTTTTTGCGCGGCTTGCGCGCCGCGCCGGAGAGGAAATCGGGGTCCGGCGGCGGCCTCATGGCCCTGTCGCTGGGCGCGGCGGCGCGCTGGAGCGGGCGCGACACCACCGCCCTGGCCCGCATCGGCGTGATGCAGAACGCCATCGCTTATGCCTGCATCCGCAAGATCGCCTCGGCGGCGGCCTCGGTGCCCTTCCTGCTCTATGACGGCGCCAGCGAGCTGGAAAGCCATCCGCTCAAGACGCTGCTGGCGCGGCCCAATCCACAGGAGGACGGCACCAGCCTGTTCGAGCGCTGGTATGCCTTCCTGCAGGGGGCGGGCAATGCCTATCTCGAGGCGGTGACGCTGGAGGGCATTCCGCGCGAGCTGCATGTGCTGCGCCCCGACCGCATGCGCGTGGTGCCGGGAGAGCGCGGCTGGCCCGCCGCCTATGACTATACGGTGGATGGCCGCGCCACCCGCATCGCGCGCCAGGCCTCGGGCTTCCTGCCGGTGCTGCA
>CAZYGO010000089.1:0-5489 GCA_964647455.1 uncultured Rhizobium sp. | reverse complement strand
TGACCCCAGGCTCCTATGTCCGGCTGATGGTAGAAGACAGCGGCGATGGTATGAGCGAAGACGTGCTGACGCGCGCAACCTCTCCTTTCTTCACGACCACGGGCGTCGGCAAGGGCACCGGCCTTGGCCTTTCCATGGTGCATGGCATGGCCGCCCAGATGGGCGGCAGGCTGCTGCTGAAAAGCACGCAGGGCAAGGGCACGACGGCGGAAATCTGGCTGCCGGCAGCCGGCGATGGCGCCACCGCGGTCCCCGAAAATGGCAAGGAGGATGTGACGCCCAGCCGGGCCTTGCGGGTGCTGGCAGTGGATGACGACACGCTGGTTCTTTTCAACACGGTGGCCATGCTGGAGGATTTGGGACACACGGCACTGGAAGCCCATTCCGGCAACGCCGCGCTGGAGATATTGCGGCGGGAAAGGGTAGATGTGGTGATCACCGACCAGGCCATGCCGCAGATGACCGGCATCCAGCTGCTGGAAAGGATTCGCGCCGAGTGGCCTGGCCTGCCGGTGGTCCTGGCCACCGGCTATGCCGAACTGCCGGGCGGCGCTGGCGCCGGCCTGCCCAAGCTGAACAAGCCATTTTCCGAGCAGGATCTGGCGCGGGCGATGGCCGCCCTAAGGCTGGGTTAAGCGCTCGATCGCCGGCGAACGGGCGCGAAACGCGCTCGGCCCCGCAGAAGGCAGGCAACACACGCTTCGCAATGGATGCGTCGCAGCGAAGCGGCGCAGCATCGCCATTCCTGCACCTTTGTGCGCCACGCCGGATTTTTGGGCGGCACGCAAATGCTCAAAAACCATTCCTGCTCAAAGACTTATCACGATTTTTGCCATGGGTTTGATGCGCGAAACGGTGTAGAAACAACGCCATGACGAGGCTTTTGGGCCTCGGACACGCCGCCGCACGAGACGGCAAATCAGGGAGTTTGGACATGAAACTGCATCTTGCTTCTGCCGCTGTCGTGACGACGCTGTTCGCGACTCTTCCGGTTTGCGCCGCCACCATGACCTATGGCGACACCGCTGCCGCCTCCTGCGCCAAGGCGGCGCTGGCCGAGCGTTCGGGCGCCAGTATTTCCGAGCCGGCGCATCGCACGTCTCTCCAGGATTGCGACACCGCGCTGGCGGACAAGCTGTCGCCAGCCGATCGCACCGCCACGCTGGTCAACCGCGGCATCGTCAATGCCGCCGCCGGCCGCACCAACGCGGCGCTGGCGGATTATGACGCGGCGCTGGCGCGCGCGCCGGAGACGGCCAACATCTATCTCAACCGCGGCACGGCGCAGCTGCGCGCCGGCCGCTTCGAGGCGGCGAGGGCCGATCTTGACCGCGCCCTGGCGCTGAAGACCGACCAGGCTGCCCTCGCCTATTTCAATCGCGGCATGGCGAATGAGAAAATGGGCGACCTCGCCGCCGCCTATCGCGACTATCGCCAGGCCCGTGACTTGGCGCCCGACTTCCAGCCCGCCCGCACGGAACTGGCGCGCTTCGTGGTCCGGCCGGCCCAGTTCGCCAACAACCGCTGAGCGCCGCAGAACAGGCGGAAACGGGGCGGCGCCAGCGCCGCCCCGTTTTCATTTGGCCCAATAGGCGGTCTTCCTGGCAAAGAATGACTTGGGCACCTTGCCATACATGGTTAGGTTCTGGTCCACGGCCTGCGCCAGGCCGAAATCGATCGCTGTTGAACAGAGCGAATAGGCGTCGGCCGGCGAAAGGCCGTATCTGGTCCCGAGGAACTTTACCGTTTCCTTGATGGTGTTGGACAGGGCCTTGTCGAGGTCCGGGTCCATGCCCAGGACATAATAATTATCCCTATCCTCGACCAGCGGCATGGTCATCGCCGCGCCCGCGCCCTTGTGTAGTACGAATTGCAGCGTCGGCGCCATCGAGGCTTCCAGCGCGTTGCCGCTGACCTCGCCATCGCCCTGGGCGGCGTGGCTGTCGCCGGTGACGAACAATCCGCCCTTCACCAGCACCGGCAAATAGAGGGTCGAGCCGGCCTGCAGCTTCTCGAAATCCATATTGCCGCCATAGAGCCCCGGCGCACGCGATGAAATCTGTGCCGTGGGCGCCACAGCCATGATGCCCATGAAAGGGCGCAGGGGAAAGGTGATGCCGGGCGCGAAGTGCGCGATCTTCCTGGCGATGTCATACTTGATGACCTTGGAGTTGCGCTGATTGCCGGGAATCATGTCGGGCGCCGCGCCGCCGCTGCCAGCATTGTTGACGCCGTAGGGAACGCGCGGCGTAACCTTTTTAATTCGGATCTCCAGCATGTCGCCAACCTCGGCGCCATCCACATAGATCGGCCCGGTCAGGACATGGCCGCCAAAGCCTTCGGTGCGCGGCAAGGCGGCAATCTCCACCGCGTCCTTCAGCACGCCCTTTTCCGGAATGCCTTCTTTGGCAAAGAATTTGACCGGTCCCTCGTCGGCCAGGCCGCCATGACTGACCGTGTCGATGGTGACCGTGTCGCCCGACTTGATATGCAGCACCGGCGGCGTTTCCGGCGAGATGACGCCCCTCCGCACGGTCTTGGCATTGGACGGCAGGTGATAGGTGGCGGCGACCGCGCCGCCAGCGCCCAGGGCCAGTATGGCGGTGACAGCAAGCAGGACTTTCATGTCTTTCTCCCTTGGAAAGGCAAGGCCCGCCATTTCCAAGAAATGGCGAGCCCTCCCGGTCAGTAGCTGAAGCGCATGCCGAGCTTGAAGCTGCGGCCCACAAGATCGTAGGGGCTGCCGCCCAGGCTGATGGCGACGATCGGCGGCTTCTTGTTGGTGACGTTGTCGACGTTGAGATAGAATTGCAGCCGCTTGCCAGGCTCCGAGACCACGTCATAGGCGAAGCGGGCATCGAACTGCAGCACTTCCGGCCAGATATTGCGGCTGATACTGTTCGACAGCGCGGCTGTCGAGTTGTAGATCGCCGTGCCCGGCGTCAATCCATCCAGGCCCACCGCCGTCGTATCGTAGATGATGTTCGACATGTAATGGACCATAACCGTGCCGGTGTACTGGTCGATCTTGTCGGAGAGCGAGAAGTTCCAGGCCATCTTGGGCGCGTTGATCGTACCCACCGAGTCGGTATCGCGTGTCGGCGTGATGGAATGGAATACGTCGATCCAGGTGCCCAGGGCACGGAAATCGATCTTGCCCAGCACGCCGGTGAACTCCTCCGGTACCGCGTAATCGAATTCGAAATCGACGCCATCGGTCTTCTGAGAGTTGAGATTCTGCTGGGGTACGTTGATGCGGCTCACGCCCACCACGTTGCTGGGATCCGCGGTAACGAAGGGCGCATAGATGGAGGCGGCACCCTTCACTGCCCAATCGTCCATGATGGTCTGTATACCCACCGTGGCAATGAGGTCCTTCATCTTGACGTTGAAATAGTCCATCGAGAAGGAAATGCCGTTCATCCAGTCGAACCAGATGGGCTGCACCACGATGCCGCCGGTCCAGGCTTCGCCGCGTTCCGGCACCAGCGCGAGGTTGCCGACCGTGTTGCTCTTGATAAAGCCGGAGGTGCCCAGAACCTTGTTCTGAATATTTGGATTACCTTCCGAGCCGGGATTGTAAAGCTCGTTTAGATTGGGTGCGCGGATGTCGTGACTGCGGGTGCCGCGCAGGCGCACCGACTCGTCGATGTCCCAGGTGAATCCGACTTTCCAGGTGGTGACATTGCCCGAGGTGGAATAGTCGGTATTGCGGAAGGCAGCATTGATATCGAATTTCTCGATAAAGGGTACTCCCTTCAGAACCGGAATTTCGGCCTCGCCATAGAACTCATTGACCAGAATCTGGCCGTTGAAGGTCGAATAGTTCTGGTTCATCAGCGCCAGCTTCTTGCAGTCGGCGCAGTTGTTCGAGTTAATGGCGTCCCGCCGCCAGTCATAGCCGAAGGCGATTTCGAGATCGCCCGCCGGCAGGGACAAGGGAGCGCCGGTAAAGCCGAGATTGAAGGTATATTGCCGCAGCTCGTTGTCCACATTGGAGGCCGAATTGAAGTACTTGTTGGCGGCCTTGTTCTGCGTGACGTTGTTGCCGAAAATGTCATAGGGCACGCAGCCGGGAGACAGGTTGGCGATCAGCATCGCCTTCACCGCCGCAGGCTGGGCGTTGAAATAGGGGTTGGTGGCCACGGGCCCGCAAGTCGGCTGTCCGTTGGCGCCGGTCACGACATAGGCGGATTCGAAGAAGTCGGCCGTGCGCGGCGTGTTCTTGATGTAGGGCTCGAAGGCGGCGGCGCCGACTCCGAGATCAGCATTGACCGTCCAGTCTATGTCCAGCAGCTTGAAATCGCCCTTGACGCCGATGTTGCCCTGCAGCGAGTCGGTGCGGTTGCGCGAGGCAATGGAGCCGAGATCGACCTGGCGGCTGGCACTGTACTGAAAGCTGGTGATGCCGCGCGCTGTCATCACCGACTTGACACTGGCGGGCAGGAACGGATTGTCGGCATAGACCGTGTATTTGTTGAAATTGGGCACCTGGGCGCCGAAGGAATCGCCGAAGGTGCGAAGCCCGCCATACATGAACTGGGCATAGGTTTCCCAGCCGCTGTCGAAATCATACTCGAAGCGGGTCATGATGGCGCCGCGATTGTAGGCGGCACGCAGGAACTGGTCCGGGTTCTCGAAGCTGCCGTAATCGCCGCCGCCGATCTGCTCGGTTGCGCCCTTGATGGTGCCGGGAGCGAAATTGTGGGTCAGCCCGCCATCATCGAAGGCGACGTTCAGGAGCGGGCAGGTCCCGCCGCCAGGCACGGTGCAGCCGACAATCAGGCCGCTGGCATTGTAGGCCGAGGTCACCACGCCGTTTGAGATGATCTGGGCGGGGACGCCGGCGGCACGCGGCGAGGATGGCGACATGATGCCAGGCTGCAGCCGGCCCCAGCCGCGCGACAGCATGTTGGGCGTTCCGGTGCTGATGGTGAACTCACCGCCGATAATGAAGTGGCCGTGGCCGCCGAACAGGGATGTGCCCCACGTCAGCGAGGGCGAAACCTCGACATTGTCGCCATATTGCGAAATACCGGCATGGACATCGCCCTTGAAGCCCTCGAACTGATTGTCGAGGATGAAATTGACCACGCCCGCCACCGCGTCCGAGCCATAGGTGGCCGAGGCACCGCCGGTGACAATGTCGATGCGCTTGATCAACCCGGTGGGGATCAGGTTGGAATCGAAGACGTTGGTCGGCGCGTCGGGCACGTGCCGGGCGCCGTTGATCAGCACCAGCGTGCGGGTCGAACCCAGGTTGCGCAGATTGAGATTGGCTTTCGAGGCGTTCTGCGCACCGGTGGAATTGGCACTGGGACCGCTGGTCGAGTTGAAGGCCGGGATGTTGCGGATTACCTCGAACACGCTGCCGGCCGCCTTGTCGGCGATGCTGTCAGCGTCCAGAGAGGTGACGGGCGTTGGGGCGACGAAATTGGCGTTGGAAATCAGTGAGCCTGTGACGGATATGCTTTCCGGCTCCGGCTGGT
>CAZYGO010000088.1:0-6146 GCA_964647455.1 uncultured Rhizobium sp. | reverse complement strand
GGCCGGGCGCCTGGCGGGTGACGGGGGCGCCTTGGACGACCCCGGCCCAGCCGCTGGATTTCGGCAATTCCGGCACCGGTTCGCGCCTGGTGATGGGCGCGGTGGCGGGGCAGGGCATCTCGGCCACCTTTGTCGGAGATGCCTCGCTGATGTCGCGGCCGATGGCACGGGTGCTCGACCCGCTCAAGGCATTCGGTGCCACCTATGAAGGCCAGGGGCCCAAGGCGCTGATGCCGGTGACGGTGCATGGTGGCGTGGGCGTGAAAGCGGCGGACGTGACGGTGGCCACCGCTTCGGCGCAGGTGAAATCGGCGCTGCTGCTGGCGGCGCTGGGGGCGCACGGCGTCACCCATATCCGCCAGGGGACGCTGACCCGCGATCACAGCGAGAAGATGCTGGCGGGCTTCGGCGCCAGCATCACGGTGACGCCGGACGGCGCGGGGGAAGTCATCGCCATCGAAGGCCCGGTGAAGCTGAAGGCCTGCGCCGTCGAAGTGCCGCGTGATCCGTCATCGGCCGCGTTTCCGCTGGTGGCGGCGCTGATCGTGCCGGGGTCCGAGGTCGAGTTGCCCAACATCATGCTCAATCCCCGGCGCACCGGGCTGATCGAGACCTTGCTGGAGATGGGCGCCCGGATCGAAATCGTGAATCGCCGCACCAGCGGCGGCGAGGAGATCGGCGACCTCATCGTGCGTCATTCCGCCCTTAAGGGCGTCGAGGTGCCGGCCGCCCGCGCCCCCGCGATGATCGACGAGTATCCCATCCTGGCGGTAGCGGCCTCCTTCGCTAGCGGCACCACCGCCATGCGCGGGCTGGACGAGCTCCGGGTCAAGGAAAGCGACCGCCTGGAAGCGGTGGCGCGCGGCCTGAAGCTGAATGGCGTGCCCTACACCATCGAGGGCGACGACCTGTTGGTGCATGGCATGGGCCAGGACGGCGTGCCGGGCGGCGGCGCCGTGCCCACCCACATGGACCACCGCATCGCCATGAGCTTCCTCACCATGGGCATGGCCTCGCGCGATCCCGTCACCGTCGATGACGTCACCATGATCGCCACCTCCTTCCCGGAATATGAAGGGCTGATGCGAAGCCTCGGCGCGGTGTTGGAATGAGCCACGCCATAGTCATCGCCGTCGATGGGCCTGCGGCTTCGGGCAAGGGCACGATCTCGCGGCGGCTGGCGAAACACTTTCACTTCGCCCACATGGATTCCGGAGCACTCTATCGCCTGACGGCGCTGGCGGTGCTGGAAGCCGGCGGCGATCCTTGCCGGGAAGCCGATGCGCTGTCCGGCGCCGCCACCATCGACCTGTCGCGCGCCGGCGATCCCGCCATCCGCACCGCAGAGGTGGGCACCGCCGCCTCCAGGGTCTCGGCCATTCCCGCGGTGCGGGCGGCACTGCATGATTTCCAGATCGGCTTCATCACCAACCCGCCGGGCGACAGCCTGGGGGCGGTGATGGACGGGCGCGACATCGGCACGGTGATCGCTCCCCACGCCACCGCCAAGCTGTTCATCGAGGCCCGGCCGGAGGTGCGCGCCCACCGCCGCTGGCTGGAGCTGGCGGCCATGGGCCAGCCCAGGGACGAAGCCGTGCTGCTGGCCGAAATCCTGGCCCGGGACGAGGCCGACCGCAGTCGGGCGGTCTCGCCCCTGGCCAGGGCGCCGGACGCCGCCTTGCTCGATACCTCCGATTTGGATATAGACGCCGCGTTCGCGGCCGCTCTTGCCCTGGTGGAACCCAGGGTTTCAGGCGCGCTCAAGGACCGCCACAGGGGCTAAAGGAGGCCCGGCGGCCTAAAGGGGCACCCCGCTTACCGATCCCAGAACCCAACCGCCCCGCCAGGGGAAGTCCAGCGCCATCCGGCGTTCGGCATGAATGTGACTTAGGAACCTGACCCGCATGGCTCGCGCCGCTACCGCCACCAAGACCGCTTCCTCTTCCATTGCCGCTCCCAGCCGCGAAGATTTCGCCGCCATGCTGGAGCAGAGCTTCGAGACCCAGTCGCCGCAGGAAGGCTCGGTCATCAAGGGCACCATCGTTTCGATCGAGAACGACTTCGCCATGGTCGATGTCGGCCTCAAGACCGAAGGCCGCATCGCCCTCAAGGAATTCTCGATGTCGGGCGTTCCGACCGAGATCAAGGTCGGCGACGAGGTCGAGGTCTATCTGGAGCGCGTCGAGAACGCGCTGGGTGAAGCCGTGCTCTCCCGCGACAAGGCCCGCCGCGAGGAAAGCTGGATCAAGCTGGAGAAGGCCTTCAACGACCAGACCCGCGTCACCGGCGTGATCTTCGGCCGCGTCAAGGGTGGCTTCACCGTGGACCTGGACGGCGCCGTCGCCTTCCTGCCCGGCAGCCAGGTCGATGTGCGCCCGATGCGCGATGTCGGCCCGCTGATGAACCAGGCCCAGCTGTTCCAGATCCTCAAGATGGACCGCCGCCGCGGCAACATCGTCGTGTCCCGCCGCGCCGTGCTCGAAGAGCGCCGCGCCGAGGAGCGCACCAGCCTGGTTGCCTCGCTGGCCGAGAAGCAGGTGGTCGAGGGCGTGGTCAAGAACATCACCGACTACGGCGCCTTCGTGGATCTGGGCGGCGTGGACGGCCTGCTCCATGTCACCGACATTGCCTGGCGCCGCGTCAGCCATCCGACCGAAGTCCTGTCGGTCGGCCAGACCGTCACGGTCCAGATCATCAAGATCAACCACGAAACCCAGCGCATCAGCCTGGGCATGAAGCAGCTGCAGACCGACCCGTGGGAAGGCGTTGCCGCCAAGTATCCGGTGGGCGCCAAGTTCACCGGCAAGGTCACCAACGTCACCGATTACGGCGCCTTCGTGGAACTGGAGCCGGGCTTCGAGGGCCTGGTCCATGTCAGCGAAATGAGCTGGGTGAAGAAGAACCTGGCTCCTTCCAAGCTGGTGACGCCAGGCGCCGATGTCGAGGTGCAGGTGCTGGAAGTGGATTCCAACAAGCGCCGCATCAGCCTGGGCCTGAAGCAGACCCAGGAAAATCCCTGGACCACCGTCGCCGCCGAGCATCCGGTGGGCAGCGTGGTCGAGGGCGAGATCAAGTCCATCACCGAGTTCGGGCTCTTTATCGGCATCGACAACGAGATCGACGGCATGGTCCATCTCTCCGACCTCAGCTGGTCGGAATCGGGCGAGGACGCCATCAAGAAGTACGAGAAGGGCCAGACCGTGAAGGCCAAGGTGCTGGACATCGACGTCGAGAAGGAGCGCGTCTCCCTCGGCATCAAGCAGCTCGATAAGGACCCGATCGACACGGCCGGTCCGTCCGGCGGCGGCCTGAGGAAGAACCAGGTGGTCACCGGCACGGTCACCGAGGTCAATGACGGCGGCATCGAGGTGGAACTGGAAGGCGGTGTCCGCTCCTTCATCCGCCGCGCCGACCTGGCCCGCGACCGCAACGATCAGCGCCCGGAACGCTTCGGCAAGGGCGACAAGGTCGATGCCCTGGTCACCAGCATCGACAAGGCCAGCCGCAAGGTCAGCCTTTCGATCAAGGCCCGCGAAGTCGCCGAGGAGAAGGAAGCGGTCGAGCAGTATGGCTCCTCCGACTCCGGTGCTTCGCTGGGCGACATCCTGGGCGCCGCCCTCAAGAAGAAGACCAAGAAGGGCGAGAGCGAGTAGACTGCGTCCTCGGGCGAATGAAGAAGGGCGTCCCGGCCGGGGCGCCCTTTTTCGTTCTTTTGATGACCCCCTCCGGCTTTCGCTGGCTTAACCGGCGCTTCGCGCCTCGGCTCTGCTGCGGCGCTCGTGCCTTTCCTGCTTTTGCGCTTTGCCGTAGCCTCGGGAAAAGTCCTGGGAGGCAGATCATGAAACGCGGATTGTTCATATTCCTGGCCTTGTCGGCGCTGGCGCTGCCCGCCGCCGGCCAGCAGAGCCAGAACCTCAAGCCGGGCGAATTCATGTATGTCACCCCGGCCGAAGCCGTGAAGCTGACCGCCAAGGTGGTGGACGGCGTCAGCACCAATTTCCTGGTCCGCAAGGACACCTATGGCCAGGAGCTGGTCTACCGCACCGCCTCGGGGGTGCCGGAAGTCCATGCCGACTGGGCCGACCATTTCGTCGTGGTCGAAGGCGCCGCCAGCATCATCGTCGGCGGCAAAGTGGTGGACGCGAAGCGGACCGGGCCGGGCGAGACGCGTGGCACCTCCATCACCGGCGGCAAGGAATATGCCCTGACGCCCGGCACCAACATCACCATTCCGCCCGGCGTGCCGCACTGGACGGTGCTGAAGCCCGGCGCCCATTTCCGTGCCGTGGTCTTCAAGCTGAAGGACTGAGGGGCCGCAGCTTGCGCATCCGTGCGTACAGTTCCATGCCGGCGAATTTGTAACGGGCTGTCGCCAAGGCGGGTGTCCGCTTTGGCCTGGGTCCAGAATCGCACTAGCGTCCGGCCATCAAGCGTCAGAGGAGAGACTGCATGGCGAAGAAGAAGAGCAAGCTGGCGAAGCGGGCGAACGAACTCAAGGCTGCGGTGAACGACCTGGTCGCCGCCGTCGTGGCCCCGGCCAAGAAGAAAAAGAAGCGCAAGGCCAAGAAGGCCAAGGTGGTGAAGGTGGCCAAGAAGGCCGCCAAGACCGTCAAGAAGGCCGCGAAAAAGGCCGCGAAGAAGAAAAAATAGGTCCCGTCAGGCATGGGAAGGGCGCGCCCATGACGGGCGCGCCTTTTCTTTTGCAGCGGTGCGGCTAGGATCGCTCCATAAAACCAATTGGGGGGATTTTCCATGAAACGGTCCATTCTGCTTGCCGCCGGCCTTGCCGCCCTGGGCCTTTGCGCCGCCGCTTTTGCCGCCGGCACGCCCGACGCTTTCAAGTACATGACCAAGGAGCAGGCCTTCGACCTGGTGAAGACGCCCAAGGCCGATGGCAGCGCGACCTCAGTCTTCTATGCCAACCACGACGATTTCAGCGAGCAGATCGTGCAGCGGACCGTTTCGGGCAAGGTGGAGACACACGAGCAGTGGACGGACTACATGGTGATCGTGGAAGGTAACGCCACCATCACCGTTGGCGGCAAGGTCAAGAACAACGCCAAGAACCCCAACGGCCAGGCTGGCGAGTGGCTGGGCGAATCCTCCACCGGCGGCAAGGTCTATGACCTCAAGCCGGGCGTGACCATGATCATACCCAAAGGCGTGCCGCACTGGATGCAACTGCCCAAGAACGGCAAGCTCCACTACGTCGCGTTCAAATACAAAGGCTGAGGCCCGCCGCCAAACCCGTGAGTCGCCTGCGGAATCGGTTTCCGGCCGGGCTTTTGGCCCTTGGCCGGAGGCCGCTTCGCACAAAAAAGCGGCAGACGGGCCCTTTCCAGGCCGCTTTTGCCTCCCTCAGGCCGAAAAAACCTGATTTTTCAGGTGGTTCCCGTTGACGCCCCAAAAAGGCTCTGACAATTTATGCACAAGCCGGGTCCGCCGGCATGGGGCTTCCATGATCAAATCCGAACTGGTCGCGCGTCTGACTGCCCGCTACCCGCATCTCTACCACCGGGATGTGGAGCGCATCGTCACCACCGTGCTGGACTCCATCACCAAGGCGCTGGCCGCCGGCCACCGCGTCGAGCTGCGCGGTTTTGGCGCCTTCTCGGTCAAGACGCGTCCCAGCCGGATGGGCCGCAATCCCCGTACCGGCGAGCCGGTGGCGGTGGGCCAGAAGCGTGCGCCCTTCTTCCGCACCGGCAAGGAGCTGCGCGAGCGGCTGAATGGCGGAAAATCCCCGGAGTAAAATCCGCGCCGCCATGATACCCCTCGCGGCGATGAGTCCCGCCAAGAATCCCGTCTACGTCGCCCTCGACACCCCGGACCTGGACTATGCCCTCGGCCTGGCCGAACGGGTGGCGCCCCATGTCGGCGGCCTCAAGCTGGGCATGGAATTCCTCGCCGCCAACGGGCCGCAGGGCCTGCGCGCCTTCGAGCGCTTCGGGCTGCCGCTCTTCGCCGACACCAAGTATCACGACATTCCCAACACCGTGGCGGGCGCCATCCGCGCCACCGCCGCCCTCGGCGTTCACATCGTCAATGTCCATGCCGCGGGCGGCGAGGCCATGCTCAGGGCGGCGCGCGAGGCCGCCCGCGCCACAGGCCCGAAGATGAAGCTGATCGCAGTGACGGTGCTGACC
>CAZYGO010000087.1:0-5065 GCA_964647455.1 uncultured Rhizobium sp. | reverse complement strand
CGGGCCGCAAGCCTCGCGTCTTCCCGGTTCCTGGTGAAGAAGCCGTAAAGCTTCCCAATTTCCCGCGTCGTCACTAGGCTTGCGGCCATGTTCGCGTTGCTGAGTTCCGCCTTCGTGACCCTGTTTGTGGTGCTGGACCCGCCGGGCCTGGCGCCAACTTTCATCGCCCTTACGGGCGGCATGCCACCCGCCGCCAAGCGGACCATCGCGTTCGAAGCGACCCTTGTGTGCCTTGGCGTCCTGGTCGGCGCGCTGCTGTTCGGCCAGACTGTCCTCGCCATGCTGGGCATCAGCCTGGCCGCCTTCCGTATCGCCGGCGGCCTGCTGCTGTTCGCCATCGCCTTCGAAATGGTGTTCGAGCGCAGGCAGGAACGGAAAAGCAGCGCCGCCACGCCACGCCCCAGTCCGGCGGTTTTCCCGCTTGCGATCCCGCTGATGGCGGGGCCAGGCGCGCTGACCGCGGCCGTGCTGCTGGGCGGACGCGCCGGCGGGGACTGGCTGCTGCTGGGCCTGTTCGCGGCCGTGATGGCGGCCGTACTGCTGCTCTGCCTCGGTGTGTTTCTGCTGTCGGGTCCGATCGAGCGCGTCCTGGGCGAGCGCGGCCAGAATGTGCTGGGGCGGCTGCTGGGCGTGCTGCTCGCCGCGCTGGCGGTACAATATGTCGCCGACGGCCTCGCCGCCCTCAAGGTGATCTGAAGCTCACGCCCAGGGTGTCACCTTGGGTACCTCGCAGTCCGGACCCTTGACTGGCACGGTGCCGAAATCGGCCGGCCCGACAATCTCCAGATATTCCATGTCCGGCGAATAATCGAAGAGGTAGTGCACCATGCCGGGGCGTTGATGCACGACGTCGCCCGCCTGAACGAGCGTGGGCTTGCCTTCATACATGAAGCGGGCCCAGCCCTTGGTCATCACCACGATCTGGAAGTCGCAGACGTGATAGTGCCAGCCCGTGCCGTCTTCGGGCGGTCTGTTCGCCTTGACCAGATGGGTACTCACCTTGCCGTTGGTCGCGGCGGCGACGCCAAGATCGCGATAGAGGAAGAAATCGCGCAGACCGCCGGATTCGAAGGCGGTGTCATCCGGCCGATTGTGAGAAAACTGCATCCCGGTGCCTATGCCCATGACCGATCTCCCCGATGCTGCGTTGCAGCATTAAGGCACCAAAAGGCCCGGTTTCAAATAGGTGCAGTGCAATATTTCCTGCCCATCAAACGGGCAGGCTGCGCCCACGCTGAGCAACTACCAGAGCTTCACCCTTTGATCCGGCGGCAGATAATATTTCTGATCCGGCGTCACGCTGAAGGCATCATACCAGGCGTCGAGATTGCGGGTGGCGCCGATGGGACGGAACATGTCCACGGTGTGCTCATTCGACAAGGTCAGAGTGCGGATGCGGCTTTCGCGCATCTTGCTGCGCCAGACCTGCCCGAACCCCAGGAAGAAGCGCTGGTCGCCGGTATAGCCGTCAATCACCGGCGCCGGCTTGCCGCCCAGCGAGAGATGATAGGCCTTGAGGGCGATGGCGAGGCCGGCATTGTCGGCGATGTTCTCGCCCAGCGTATTCTTGCCGATGACGTGCAGGCCGGGCAGCGGCTCGAAAGCGTCATACTGGGCCACCAGCTGCGCCGTGCGCTTGTCGAAGGCGGCACGGTCTTCCTTGGTCCACCAGTCCTGGAACACGCCCTTGCCGTCATACTTGCTGCCCTGGTCGTCGAAACCATGGCTGATCTCGTGCCCGATCACCGCGCCGATGGCGCCGTAATTCACCGCATCGTCGGCCTTGGGATCGAAGAAGGGCGGCTGCAGGATGGCGGCAGGAAAGACGATCTCGTTGAATGACGGGTTGTAATAGGCGTTGATGGTGGACGGCGTCATGCCCCATTCGGTTCTATCCACCGGCCGGTTGATGCGCGAGACCTGGCGGTTGTAATCGAACAGCAGGGCGCGCTGGACATTGCCGACAAGGTCGCCGCGCACGATGCGCAGCGCACTGTAATCGCGCCACTTGCTGGGATAGCCGATCTTGGGCGTGAACTGGCGCACCTTCTCCAGTGCCTTGGCCTTGGTAGCCGGGCTCATCCAGTCCAGGGTCTGGATGTCCTGTTCCATCGCCTTCAGCAGGTTGGCGACAAGCGTGTCGGCCTTGGCCTTGGCCTCGGGCGGGAAGTAGCGCGCGACATAGACCTTGCCCAGAGCCTCGCCCATGTCGCCATCCAGAAGATGGATGGCGCGGGTGGGGCGATCGAGTTGCTGCGTGGCCCCGCCCAAGGTGGTGCCGAACATGGCGAAGTCCAGGTCATCGAACTTCTTGGGCAGATAGGACGCCATGCTGTGCAGGTAATGCACGGTGAGATAATCCCGCCATGTCGCGACGGGCGTGGCGGCAAAGACCTTGGCCAGCGGCTCGAACGCGGTCTTTTCGGCGACGATGACCTGACGCGGCCCGCTCGGGGTGGTGAGCGGAATGCCGGTTTCCTTGAGGAAAGCGTCCCAGGGGAATTCCGGCGCCAGCCGCTTCAATTCCGCCACCGGCATCGGGTTGTAGATCTTGTCGGCGTCCCGGCGGTCGGCCCGGTTCCACTGCACCTTGGCGATCTCGGTCTCCAGCGCCAGCACGCGGTCGGCGCGGGCCTGGGTGTC
This sequence comes from uncultured Rhizobium sp., assembly GCA_964647455.1. GTDB lineage: Bacteria > Pseudomonadota > Alphaproteobacteria > Micropepsales > Micropepsaceae > Rhizomicrobium. The sequence continues at coordinate 2,422 of CAZYGO010000087.1, read as the reverse complement.
GGTCAGGCCGCCCAGGGCCATCATGTCGGCCAGATATTTGCGATAGGCCTCGCGCGTCTTCACCAGCTCGGGATTATCAGAGAGGTAATAATCGCGGTCCGGTAACCCCAGACCCGCTTGCGCCAGGTTGAGCGAGTAATTGTTGGGGTGCTTGTCGTCTATGCCGATGCCGTAGCCATAAAGGGAGCCGGCGGAGATGCGCGGGCTGGCCATCATGCGGGCCACGTCTTCCGGCGTCTTGAGGGCGGCGATTTCGGCCAGGTCTTTCTGCAGCGGCTTGAGGCCGTCGGCTTCGATCCGCGCGGTGTCCATGAAGGAATCATAGAAATCGCGCAGCTTGCGCTCATCCGCGCTGAGGCGGGCCGCGGGGCGGGTGTGCAACTCGTCGAGGATGGCGCGCAGCCGCTTTTCGCTCAGGATCTGCAGATCGGTGAAGCCGCCGATGCGCGTGCGGTCGGGCGGTATCACCGCGTTCCTGGCCCAGGCACCGGTGACATAGTCGGAGAAATTGTCTCCAGGCCTGACACTCTTGTCCATCGCGGCGAGGTCAACACCCCAGCTGCCGAAGCGGGGAGCGTCCTGCGCCAGCGCGGCGACAAGCCCCAGGCCCATAAGGCCGGCACAGAACAGGCCAAGAGACGATTTGCGGGACATCGCATTCTCCGAGAGGCGGCGGCCCGGAGTGTATTGGAAAATTTACGGCATTTCCAAGATCAGGGCTTTTCCAGGATCATGCCCGGCGTGGAGCGGCTGCCCTTCGCGTCGGTTTCAATGCTGACAGTGGCGATGACGCCAGGCACCAGCAGACGCCGGTCGGCCGGCGTCAGGGCCGAGATCCTGGTCCCTGCCGGCACGGCAATGACCGCCTCGGCGGTGCAGGCCGGCGGGTTGGCGGCCCGGCCATCGCAGGCACCGCCCGCCATCCGCGATCCGCGATAGGAGAGCGTGAGGCTGCCCGCGGACGAAGCGCTGACCATGCCGGTAATGACGAAGCGGTTCCCGCCAAGGTCGATGCGCCCCTCGCTGGAGCCGCGCATCGGGTCGGGATAGAGATGAACTTCCTGCGCGGTCAGCGTGCCGTCCGCCAGCTTCACGGTGGCACCGGCATAGGCGCCGACCGCGAAGGCCGCCAGCGTTCGCGGGCTCAAGGTCATGAACTGGGTCTTGGCCTGCAGCCGGATCGCCAGCTGCGGCCCCTTCTCCGGCGCCAGATGCAAGGTAAGGCCGTCGAAATCCAAGACGCGGCCCTTGACGCGGGGCAGATTGCCTTGCGCCGAGGCGGGCAACGCCAGAAGCAGCAGGGAGAGAAGGGCCAGCGCGTACCGGGTCATCGCCGTGACAAAAATCAGCGAGGCTTGACGAATTTCAGGACGAACTGGTCGGTATGGTCGTGTTCGCCCTGCTCGAACACCCGCTTGTTGTTGTCGTCGGACGGGTTGGCAAGAACTTTTGATTCCGCCACCAGCCGGAACCCGGCAGCCTCGATTTCCTTCTTGGCGATGTCCTCGTCCATGCGGTGCAGGGTTTCGGTGACGCCAGCGCCCGCGCCCTTGGCGGCGCGGTGATCCACCACCAGATAAACCCCGCCAGGCTTGAGCGAATCGAACACCGCCTTGTTTACCTTGGCCGGATCCATGGCGTAGGCCTTGTTGTGCATGTCGTGGTAATTGTCGCTGGTCCAGACCAAATCCACCTTCTGCGGCGTGACAAAGCCTTCCAGCGGCCCATGGATGACGCCAAGATTGGGATAGATGCGCTTGAGGGCGGCGAACTGGTTGTCGGGGTCCTGGCCCTGGCTCTTGAGCCGCGCGTCATACTGGGTGCCGAAATAGGCATAGACGCGGCCCTTCGGCCCCACGGCGGTGGCGAAAAGACGGGTGAAATAGCCGCCGGAGGCGCCAAGGCCCGGCAGCATATCCACCACGACCATGCCCGGCCGTATCCCGGCAAAGGCCAGCAGCTCCGCCGGCTTGCGGCCGGCGTCGCGGCCGACATCGGTTACGGGCCGGTTGGAATCCTTCACCGCCATCTCGATGCGCGACGGGGCCGCGTCCGCGACCCCCGCCAGCAGCATCAGGCCGGTTGCAAGCGCCAGCCCCCGCATCAGTTCGGCTTCTGGAATTTGAGGACGAACTGGTTGGTCTTGCCACGCACATCCTGCTCCTGCACCCGCTCGGTCCCGTTGTCGGCCGGATTGTGCAGGATGTCGCTGGACGCGACGAAGCGGAAGCCCGCCGCCTCGACTTCACGGCGCACCACCGCTTCCTTCGCACGGTGCAGCGTCTGGTGCACATTGTCCGGCGCATCGGCGGCGGCGGCGTGATCCAGGATCAGGTAGATGCCGCCCGGCTTCAGCGCCGCGAACATCTTCCTGTTGAGCGGCGTCATGTCGGCATTGGCGTTCTGGAAATCGTGATAGTTG
>CAZYGO010000086.1:0-4311 GCA_964647455.1 uncultured Rhizobium sp. | reverse complement strand
CGGCCGCAGCGAAGCCAAGGCGTCGGGCGGCGCGGCCATCAAAAACCCTAGCTGCATTTGGAATAACCGCAGGAAAGGCAGGAATCGCAGCCTTCCAGGGCGATGAAGCTGGCATCGCCGCAGCGCGGGCAGAAGCGGGTGCGGGTGCCTTCCGCCGGAATGACATGGGCGGCGGCCAGGCTGGGGCCGGACAGGGGCTGCATGCGCCGGCTCATGAAGCCGGTCTCGACCATGTGGCGCTCGATCACCTCGCCGATCGCCGCCAGCAGCGAGGGCACATAGCGCCCGCCCATCCACTGGCCGCCGCGCGGATCGAAGATCGCCTTCAGTTCGTCCACCACGAAGGCGACATCGCCGCCGCGCCGGAACACCGCCGAGATCATGCGGGTCAGCGCCAGGGCCCAGGCATAGGCTTCCATGTTCTTGGAATTGATGAAGACCTCGAAGGGCCGGCGCCGCCCGTCACGCTCGATGTCGTTGATGGTGATGTAGAAGGCATGGTCGCTGTCGGGCCATTTGATCTTGTAGGTGCGCCCGATCAGCTCCTCGGGCCGTTCCAGCGGCCGGGTCATGTAGATCACCCCGCCGCGCGGCTCCGGCTCGGGCAGGGGCAGCTCGGGTTCCTTCTCCCGCGCGATCACCGCTTCGGCGGCGATGGCCCCCGCCGGCTCCTCGAAGGAGAGGACCGAACCCGTCACCTCATTGGGCCGATAGGTGGTGCAGCCCTTGCAGCCCTGGTCATAGGCCGACATGTAGACATCGGCGAAGTCCTCGAAGGCGATGGCCTCAGGCACGTTGATGGTCTTGGAGATGGCGCTGTCGATGAAAGGCTGCGCCGCCGCCTGCACCGCCAGATGGTCGGCCGGCGTGATGGTCTGGGCGCTGACGAAATAGTCGGGCAGCGGCGCATCGGCGCCGAACCTGGCCCGGAAGGCGTGCACGGCATAATCCTCGACCTTTTCCTCGGTGCGCGTGCCGTCGGGCTGCAGGACCTTGCGCGTATAGTCGAAGGCGAAGACCGGCTCGATGCCGCTGGAGACATTCTCCGCCAGCAGCGAAATCGTGCCGGTGGGGGCGATGGAAGTGAGCAGCGCGTTGCGGATGCCACTGGACGCGATCGTGTTGTAGATGTCCGGCGGCAGTCCCTGGATGAAGGGCCGCGACAGAAAGGGGTTCATGTCATAGAGCGGGAAGGCGCCCTTCTCCCGTGCCAGTTCCACCGAGGCGCGGTAGGCGGCGTTGCTCAGCGTCGCCAGCCAGGTCTTGATCAGGATCAGGCTGTCGAGCGAGCCGTATTTCACCTTGCAGAAGATCAGTGCGTCGGCCAGGCCCGTCACGCCCAGCCCGATGCGGCGCTTGGCGGCGGCTTCGCGCGCCTGCGCCTCCAGCGGAAAGCGCGACACGTCGATCGCGTTGTCCAGCATCCTGACCGCGGTGGCGGTGAGCTTTTCCAGCTCCGCAAGGTCCAGATGGGCGCCGTCCTCGAACGGGTTCTTCACCAGCCTGGCCAGGTTGATCGAGCCCAGCAGGCAGGCGCCATAGGGCGGCAGGGGCTGCTCGCCGCAGGGATTGGTGGCGGCGATGGTCTCGGCATAGCCGAGATTGTTGAGCGCGTTGATGCGGTCGATGAAAATCACGCCCGGCTCGGCATGGTCATAGGTGGACTGCATGATGCGGGTCCACAATTCGCGCGCCTTGAGCGTGCGGGCGACCTTGCCGCCGAACGCCAGGTTCCAGTCGCCGTCCGCCTTGACCGCGGCCATGAAGGCGTCGCTGACCAGCACCGAAAGGTTGAAGTTGGAAAGCCGTCCGGGGACGCGCTTGGCGGCGATGAACTCCTCGATGTCGGGATGATCGACCCGCAGCGTCGCCATCATGGCGCCGCGGCGCGCGCCGGCGCTCATGATGGTGCGGCACATCGCGTCCCACACCTCCATGAAGGAGACCGGGCCCGAGGCGTCCGCCCCCACCCCGTTCACCGCCCAGCCCCTGGGCCGGATGGTGGAGAAGTCATAGCCGATGCCGCCGCCCTGCTGCAGGGTCAGCGCCGCCTCGCGCAGGGCCGAGAAGATGCCGTCCATCGAATCCTCGATGGCGCCCATCACGAAGCAGTTGAAGAGGGTGACGGCGCGGCCGGTGCCGGCGCCCGCCAGGATGCGTCCGGCGGGCAGGAATCTGTGCCCGGCCAGGGCGGCGGCGAATTCCTGCGCCTTTGTGGCGCGCAGTTCCGGCTTTTCCGCCTGCGCCAGCGCCAGGGCGACGCGCGCCCAGGTCTCGGCCATGTCATGGTCGATCGGGGTGTCGTCGGCCGCCTTGAGGCGGTATTTCATGTCCCAGATCTGGGAGGAGATGCCGGTCATGGAGCAGTACAAACCATATCTTTGAACGGTCCGGGAATGGTTATCGCCCGGCTTTGTTAAGGGTTCCGTCCGGGCGCAGGGTCAAGGCGCAGCAGGCCATTGGTCCGCTCCTCGATCCTTTCCTGCAATATGGCCATGAATTCCGCCCTTTTCAGCCCCGGCGGGATCGGTTCCAGGAAGGCCAGGGTGATGGTGCCGGGCCGTTTCCAGAAGCCCCGCCAGTAGAGGCCGGAATCCAGCGCCACCGGCACGCAAGGAACCTCAAGCTGGCCATACAGCCCCGCCACGCCCGGCTTGTAGTCCGGCGCGGCGCCGGGCTTCTTGCGGGTGCCTTCGGGGAAGATCACCACCGGCCGGCCCTCGGCCAGCACCTTCTGTGCCGCCCTGGCCATGCCGCGCAGGGCCGAGGCCCCGGCGCCGCGGTCGATGGGAATGGCGGAAGTCTTGGCCAGGTACCAGCCGAAGAAGGGAATCCGCAGCAGCGAACGCTTCAGCACGATGCCCGGATCGCCCAGCGCCAGGTGGATCGCCAGTGTGTCCCAGGTGCTCATGTGCTTGGCCGCCACCAGCACCGGCGCCCGGGGCGCGGTCCCGGTGACGCGCATGCCGATGCCGGCGAAAACCCCCAGCCCCCACAGGCTCGCCCGCGCCCAGCTCCGCGACAGCCACAGCGCGGCGCGGCGCGGCCCCAGCAGCAGCGGCAGCGCCAGCGTTCCCAGCACGATGGTGACAAAGGCGAACCAGAGCGCGAAAAGCAGGGAGCGCAGCAGCGTCATACCAGGCGGCTGATCGTGTGGGCCACCCGGCTGGCCAGGTATTTGATGTATTCCCGCTGCAGCAGCACGGCGGTGTCCCTGTGCCGCCACCAGGCGTTTACATCCACGCTGCCATTTTCCACCGGATAGGCGATCAGTCTCACCTGCGGCATGACGGCGGAGAATTCCAGCATGGCGCGGGGAATGTGATAGCGCGCCGTCACCACGATCAGGCTGTGGAATCCATGCTCGCGCGCCCATTCGGCGGCTTCGTCGGCATTGCCGCGCGTGTCCTCGGCGGCATAGCCCAGGTCGGCGCAGCAGGCAAAGCGCGGCCCGCCATTCGACATGTGGCGCAGCGTCTCCTTTTCGGTGTCGGGATCGACGCCGCTGATCAGCAGGCGCTGGCCGGCGCCTTTTTCCAGCAGCGCCACCGCCGCATCCAGGCGGGCATCGCCGCCGGTGAGCGCGACGATGCCGTCGGCGCGGGGGTTCGCGGGCGCCGTCGGCAGGCCCGCCAGGAACAGCAGGAACCCCGCCATGTAGATGGCCAGGACCAGGAGGATGATGCCGAAGAAGATGCGCATGGCGGCAAGACTAGTAAATGGCCCGGACCACGGATAGCACCGAAATCCGCGCCGTCGCCCAGGCGATGGCGGAAATCGCCACCGGAACCGCGATCAGCCAGGGCAGTTCCATGAGCGACAGCGATACCGGCGGCAGGAACGGCACCGCCTCGACGCCGACGAACTCCAGCCCCGCCAGGCCCTGGAACAGCAGCGCCGCCAGTGCCGTGCCCGCCGCGCTCGCCGCCAGCGCCGACAGAAAATAATGACGCTCGATGTTGCGGGCGATGAAACCGGCGCGCGCGCCCATCTGGTGCAGCAGCGCCACCATCTCGTGATGCGCATCCAATCCCGCCCGCGTCGCCAGCGTCACCACCGCGGCGGTGACGCCGGCGATCAGCAGCAGGATGGCATAGGCGGCATAGCGCACCGTGTCGGCCAGGCCTTGCAGGCGCGCCATCCAGCGGCGGTGATCGTCCAGCACCGCGTGCGGCGCGACCTTTTTCAGGCGCGCGGCCAGTTTGGGGATATCGACGTCCGTGCCCGGCGTGATCGTGGCGTCGATCAGGCGCGGCAGCGCGATGTCGGCGGCAAGCCCGCCCTTGCCGATCCAGGGCGCCACCAGGGACT
>CAZYGO010000085.1:0-4295 GCA_964647455.1 uncultured Rhizobium sp. | reverse complement strand
GGCACGATGTCGCGTGCATCCAGCGTCACTTCGGCATCGAACACCGCATCGTCGTCCGACTTCAGCGTCTTCCAGTACATCACCGCCTGCTCGAAGGCCGCGCCCTTGGGCGCGCGCGGACGGCCCTTGATGTAGTTGATGGTGGTGTCATCCACCGCGATCAGGCCCGCCCGAGCCCCACCTTCAATAGTGAGGTTGCACAGCGTCATGCGCCCTTCCATGGAAAGGCCACGCACGGCCTCGCCGGCATATTCGATGACATAGCCGGTGCCGCCGGCGGTGCCGATCTTGGCGATCACGGCCAGCGCGATGTCCTTCGCCGTCACGCCGTCGGGCAGCTTGCCGTTGACGGTGATGCGCATGTTTTTGGATTTGGGGTTCAGCAGGGTCTGGGTCGCCAGCACATGCTCGACATCGGAGGTGCCGATGCCGAAGGCGAGCGCGCCGAAGGCGCCATGCGTGGAAGTGTGGCTGTCGCCGCAGACGATGGTGGTGCCCGGCAGGGTCCAGCCCTGTTCCGGCCCCACGATATGGACGATGCCCTGGCGGATATCGTCCATCGCCAGATATTCGACGCCGAATTCCCTGGCGTTCTTTTCCAGCGTCTCGACCTGCATGCGGCTTTCGGGCTCGGTGATGCCCTTGTCGCGGTCCTTGGTGGGCACGTTGTGGTCGGCCACCGCCAGGGTCAGCTCGGGGCGGCGGACCGCCCGGCCATTGTTGCGCAGGCCCTCGAAGGCCTGGGGGCTGGTCACTTCATGGATCAGGTGGCGGTCAATGTAGAGGATGGGGGTCTCGCCCGGCGGCGCGGCCACCAGATGCGCGTCCCAGATCTTGTCGTATAGCGTCTTGCCCATCGGCCTAACCTATTGAAAGAGAAGGATAACCCTCTCCATTCGAACCAAGAAAACCGACCCCCCTCCCCCTCCCGGGGACGGGAGGCCGGGCGGTGGGCGCCAGCGAGGGGCTTACATATTAAAGGGGGATGGGGACAGCAAGTCGGCTAGCATCATAGCTCTCCTGTCGGGCCCGCACCCATTCGCATTTCCCTTGTCGCCGCCGCCCTTCTACTGGCCGTCTCGCCGGCCAAGGCGCTCTGTATCTACAACAATATACTCTACTACGAGACGACACTTCAGGAAGAATACGCCGATGCATCGCTTGTCGTGCGGGCAACGGTAACAGCGGAACGCAAAGACTTTGCTGCGGCTGAGAGGTCCGGTCGGGACTGGCGGAGCTTCTACGCGCTGAAGATTTTGCAGACCTTCAAAGGCAAGGCACCCTCGGCCCTGATAGACGCCACGGAGCACAATAGCGGCGGGTTTTATCTCGACGTCGGCAAGGAATATCTGCTGTTTCTAACGCCTTATCCCCATGGGCCCGGAATTCCGAAAGGCGCCATGATGGTGAACTACAACTGCGGCCAGTCTCGCGAATGGAGCAAGGTTTCGGTTGGGGATCGCAAAAAGCTGGACGACCTAGTTCGCTTTACGCTCAAGCCCGGCCTTAATGCTGCGCGCCCTGCGAGGCCCAGAGCACCGCCATGATCAGCAGGATGGCGATGAACTGGGCCAGCACGCGCATCCGCATCAGGCGGTTGGACCAGGTGGCCGCCACATCGCCGCCCCGCCACAGGGTGTAGAGCCCCAGGCAGAGAATGACGAAGACGACAAAGACCGCGACCGCAACCAGCGCTTTTCCCATGGGCGGAGTTTAGCCCCTGACGGCCCCCGATGTCATGGCCCGCGTCAGGCCAGGGCGTCGACCTGCTCGTCCGAGAAATGGCCGGGCACGATGGTGACGGGAATGGGGTGGGTGCCGCTGGCGAACATGGTGACCAGGGGGCCGGGGCCATCCTTGGCGGTGCCCGCCCCCAGCACCAGGATGGAGATGGCCTTGTCTTCCCGGATCAGCTTCACCAGGCAGTCGGTGACGGTGCCATAGGGGATCACCAGTTCGGGCAGGATGCCCGACAATTCGTTCACCGTGCGGGCGGCGGCATAGATCATTTCTTCGGCATCGGCATGGGCCTCGTCCTTCATGATCTCCTCCACGCCCCGCCATTGCTGGAAGTCGGGCGGCACGGCGGCGCACATCAGGGTGACGCGCCCGCCGGTATTCTGGGCTCTCCGGGTGGCGAAGCGCAGGGCGACGGCCGATTCCGGCGTCTTGTCGACGACCACCAGGAATTTGCGCGGCGCGCGGGCTGCGGGGCTGGACATGGGGGAAGGTTAGCGGATCGCTGGCTGGGTCGGAACTCCCCTGTCATCCCCGGCAAGCAACGCGGAGCGTTGCAAGGGAGCCCCATAGCGGCAGCGTATGGGCGACCCAGGCCCCATCAGGGTGACACGTCCAACCAGCCTGGGTTCCCTTCCCCTCGCGCAGCTATCGCCGCGCTCGGCCGGGAATGACAGGGGCGTTAGGACTTCAGCTTTTTCTTCAACTCATACAGCGCTTCCAGCGCCTGTTTCGGCGTCAAGGCGTCGGGTTCGATGCCGCGCAAGGCGTCTTCCACGGCGCTGGTTTTCGGCGGCGGCGGCGCGGCGGCGCTGAACAACGGCAGTTCATCAATCCGCGCCAGCGGCTTGTGGCCTTCGCGGCCTTCCTCCAGCGCCCGCAGCACGCTTTCGGCCCGGCGCACCACCGCATCCGGCAGGCCCGCCAGCTTGGCGACATGGATGCCATAGGAACGGTCGGCGGCACCCGGCGTCACTTCATGCAGGAAGACGATGCTGTCGTTCCATTCCTTCACCTTCATGGTGACGCAAGCCGCCTTGTCCAGCCTTTCGCACAGCGCCGTCAGCTCGTGATAATGGGTGGCGAAGAGGGCGCGGCTCTTGTTGGCCTCATGCAGATGCTCGGCCGCCGCCCAGGCGATGGCGAGGCCGTCATAGGTGGCGGTGCCGCGCCCGATCTCGTCCAGGATGACCAGCGAACGGTCGGTGGCCTGGTTGAGGATGGCGGCGGTCTCCACCATCTCGACCATGAAGGTGGAGCGCCCCGCCGCCAGGTCGTCGCCGGCGCCGACGCGGGAAAAGAGCCGGTCGATAACGCCGATATGCGCGGATTCGGCGGGCACAAAGCTGCCCATCTGGGCCAGGAGCGCGATCAGCGCGTTCTGGCGCAGGAAGGTGGACTTGCCGGCCATGTTGGGGCCGGTGACGAACCACAGCCTGCCGCGCGCATCCGGTGAGAGGTCGCAGTCATTGGCCACGAAGGGGCCGCTGTGCGCGGCGGTAAGCGCCGCTTCCACCACCGGATGGCGGCCGCGCACGATGTGGAAGGAAAGGCTGCCATCCACGCGCGGCCGGGCGTAACGCTGCGCCACGGCGAGTTCGCCCAGGGACGATGCAACATCGAGCACGGCAAGCGCGTCCGCGGCTGCCGCGATCGGTTCGGCATGTTCCAGCGCCAGGGCGCACATCTCGCCGAACAGAGCGGTTTCCAGCGCCAGCGCGCTTTCCGCCGCCTCGGCGATGCGCGAGGCGAGCGACGCCAGCTCGTCGGTGGAAAAACGCACCGCCCCGGCCATGGTCTGGCGATGGCGGAACAGCTCCTTGTTGGCCATCAGCTTGTCGGCATGGGCCTGCGCCACCTCGATGAAATAGCCCAGCACGCCATTGTGCTTGATGCGCAACTGGGCGACGCCGCTTTCGGATTTGTAGCGGGCTTCGAGGGCGGCGATGACGCGGCGGGATTCGTCGCGCAGGGCGCGCAACTCGTCCAGCGGCGCATGGGCGCCGGCCATGATGAAGCCGCCGTCGCGGGCCAGATAGGGCGGCTCCGCCACCAGCAGGAACGCCAGCCGGTCGGACAGGCGCGAAAGCGCGGCGATGGCGCCCGTCAGCGCCGCATGGGCATCCGCCGCCTCGCCGCGCAGTTCAGTCACGTCGTCGCGCAGCGCCCGCGCCGCCTTCACCCCATCGCGCAGATTGGCGAGATCGCGGGGGCCGCCGCGACCGAGGCTGATGCGGGCCAGGGCGCGCGCCATGTCGGGGGCGGCGCGCAGGCGTTCGCGCGCCTTGCGGCGCAGCTCGGAATTTTCCGCGAAGCCCTGCACCCCATCCTGCCGCGCCGCGATGGCCGCGATGTCGGTGAGCGGGGCGGCCAGCCGCGCCGCCAGCAGCCGCGCGCCCGATGCCGTCACGGTGCGGTCTATATTGGCCAGCAGCGAGCCGTTGCGGCTGCCCGACAGGGTCTGGTCCAGTTCCAGGTTGCGCCGTGTGGCCGCATCGATGCCGACGAATTGCGAGGGCTGGGTCTTGGCCAGGCGGCGCAGCGCCGCGCGCTTCGAT
>CAZYGO010000084.1:0-4807 GCA_964647455.1 uncultured Rhizobium sp. | reverse complement strand
GCCGCCACCGCCACCGCCACGGCCCGCGGGCGGGTTGGCGGCGTTGTAGGCATCGCGCTGGGCGCGCAGCTGGGCCTGGATCGCCGGCGTGCCGGTCTGGATCGAAGGCGCGCAGAGCATGCCCGGAACATTGTTGGGGCCACCCTTGGCGACATGGGTGCAGCCGACCCAGGTGCTGGGGTCGGTGTTCAGCGGCTCGCGCGAGATCGAGACGCCAGGCGGATTGACCAGCCCGCCGGCAGGCGCCGCCTGCTGGGCATCGGCCACGCCGAACATAAGGGCTGCGACGGCGGCCGCCCCCAGTCCGGAAAAGACAGTGAGCGCACGTTTGGATGCGCGGGAAATGCGATAGTTCATGGAGTTCCCCCTGGGATGTGTTTGTTGTTGCTATTGGGATCATCATACACGGGCCGCGGGCGCGGGCAATCGTGTGCATGCAGGTGGATGCCCACCTGCGGCCCTGACAACGTTATGATTTTGTTCAATAAATTCCGGCACGCGGCGGCGCAACTTCCCGTCTCCTGAAGGGTTCTCTTCCCGTCACCAATCCCGCCGGAGGGAGCATGGCCCGCGTCCGCAGGAAAGCCGCCAGCAAGGCCGCGCACAAGAAGGCCGTTCACCACCGCAAGCCAGCCAACGACGACGCGCCCCAGCTCGCGCGGCGGCCGCTGTGGCAGGGCAATCTGCGCCTGTCGCTGGTGAGCTGTCCCATCGCGCTTTACAGCGCCACCAGCCGCAGGGGGGATGTCTCCTTCCATCTGCTCAACCCCAAGACCAACAACCGCATCCGCATGATTCCCACCGATCCTGAAGCCGGACCGGTGGAGCGGGCCGACCTGGTGAAGGGTTATGAGATAGCCAAGAACCATTATGTGAAGGTGACGCCCGAGGAACTGGACGCGGTGAAGCTGGAAACCACCCATACGCTGGACATTGAACGCTTCGTCGACGCCGCCGCCATCGACCGCCTCTACTGGAACGATCCCTTCTACATCCTGCCAGCCGATGACAGCGGCCTCGATGCCTATGTGGTCATTCGCGACGCCATGGCCGGCGCGGACCGCATCGCCCTGGGCCGGTTGGTCATGCACGCGCGCGAACGGCTGATAGCCGTGGAAGCTCGCGGCAAGGGGCTTGTGGCCTGGTCGCTGCGCATGGCCGATGAAGTCATCGCCGCCGACAATGCCTTCGACGATATCCCGGCGAAGAAAGGCGACCGCCAGATGATCGAGATTGCCGAGAAGATCATCGCCCAGCAGGAGGGCCCTTTCGAACCCGAAGGCTTCGAGGACCGCTATGAGAAGGCGTTGCGCGAACTTATCCGGCGCAAGGAAAAGGGAGAGAAGATCGTGACCGCCGAGCCGGTGGAGGAGAGCAATGTCATCGACCTGATGGCGGCGCTGAAAAGCAGCCTGAAGGGCGGCAAGCCGGCAGCGGCGAAAAAACGGAAGGCCGGCTGATGAAAAGCAGGATCCTGACCGGAACGCAGGATGGCAAGGCATCCCGAACTGGGGCTCGCCCTGATCGAGCCTCGCTGAAAAGGAACCCGCCGGTTCCCAGAGCGTTCTGATGGCACCTGGGAGGGAGAACCATGCTGCGTACCATCCTGCTCATCATCCTCATTCTTGCCCTGCTGGGCTCGGTGCCGCTCTGGCCCTATAGCAGCGGCTGGGGCTATGGTCCCTCCGGCGGCGTCGGACTGGTGCTGCTGATCCTGATCGTCCTGATCGTGCTGGGACGGCTCTAGCAAAGATTTGCCGCATGGCCGCGAAAAAGAAGCCGGCCGTAAAGGCCGCGAGCGGCGCCCGGCGCAAGGCGCCGCTGGCGAAATATCGCTCCATGCGCGATTTTTCCGTCACCGCCGAACCCAGCGGGCGGGAAAAAGTGGCGCCGGCGAAAAAGCTGCGCTTTGTGATCCAGAAGCATGAAGCGACGCGGCTGCACTACGATTTCCGCCTGGAATGGGACGGGACCTTCCATTCCTGGGCGGTGACGCGCGGGCCCTCGCTCGACCCGGCGGAAAAGCGCCTGGCGGTGGAAGTGGAGGACCACCCCCTCGACTATGGCGACTTCGAAGGCACCATTCCCAAGGGCCAGTATGGCGGCGGCACCGTCATGCTATGGGATCGCGGCTTCTGGCAGCCCGAAGGCGACATCGAAAAGATGTTTGCCAGGGGCGATCTCAAATTCACCCTGGACGGCGAAAAGCTTCATGGCGGCTGGGTGCTGGTGCGGATGCGCAGCGACAAGTTTGCCCGCGGCGGAAGAAGCAAGCGCAACAACTGGCTGCTGATCAAGCATCAGGACAAGTTCGCACGCGAGGGCGATGGCGAAAATATCCTGAAAAAGGACCATTCCGTTGCATCCGGCCGCGCGATGAAGGCCATCGCGGCGGGCACCGGCAGGAAGCCGAAACCCTTCATGCGCGCCAGGAGCTTCAAGGCGGACGCCGTGTGGCAGTCCAAGGCCCGGGGCGAAAAAGACGAAGAGCCTGAGCCGGTGGTCAAAGCAGGGAAGTCGTCGGGGATACCCGCATTCGTCGCGCCGCAGCTGTGCCGGCTGGTGGACCAGCCGCCCACGGGCACCGATTGGGGCCATGAGGTCAAGTTCGACGGCTATCGCATGCAGCTGCGGGTCGAAGGTGGCAAGGCGACCTTGCGCACCCGCAAGGGCCTGGACTGGACAGCCAAGTTCAAGGCCATCGCCCATGCGGCGGAGACATTGCCTGACTGCCTGATGGACGGCGAAGTCTGTGCCCTGGACCATAACGGCGCGCCGGATTTCGCGGCCCTGCAGGCGGCGCTTTCAGACGGAAGGACCGGGTCGCTGATCTTCTTCGCCTTCGACCTGCTGTTCGGGGATGGCAAGGATCTGCGCCCCCTGCCCCTGTCTGCCCGCAAGGCGCGGCTGGAGAAACTGCTGAAAAGGCAGGACAGCCGCCTGCGCTATGTCGAGCATTTCGCCAGCGGCGGCGAAGCGGTGCTGCAATCGGCCTGCCGCATGAACCTGGAAGGCATCGTTTCCAAGCGCCTGACCGCGCCCTATCGCAGCGGCCGTGGCGAGGACTGGGTCAAGGCCAAGTGCCGGGCCGGCCACGAGGTCGTTCTGGGCGGCTGGTCCACGACGGAGGGCAAATTCCGTTCGTTGCTGGTGGGGGTGCACCGCGGCGATCACCTTATATATGTGGGGCGGGTCGGCACCGGCTATTCCGCCGACAAGTTGAAACGGCTGATGCCGCGGCTGAAGGCGATGGCGGCGAAATCCTCGCCTTTTACCGGCCAGAACGCGCCCCGCCCCCATGAGCGGGGGGTGCACTGGCTGAAGCCGGCGCTGGTGGCGGAAATCCAGTTCGCCGGCTGGACCGGGGACGGTATGGTGCGGCAGGCTGCGTTCAAGGGCCTGCGTGCCGACAAGCCGGCACAAGAGGTGGAGGCCGAAACGCCTAGCAAGAACGTCGAACTTGCCGAACCGAAAGCGGCGAAAGGCACCGCGAAGCCTGCCGGTGGGAATGTCGTGATGAAACAGCCCATCTCCCACCCGGACAAGCCGCTATGGCCGGACGCCGGAGACGGCAGGCCGGTCACCAAGCTGGAACTGGCGCGCTATTACGAGACCGTGGGCAGCTGGATGCTCCCGCACATCAAGGGCAGGCCTTGCTCGCTGGTGCGCGCGCCCGATGGCATTGATGGCGAGCAGCGTTTCTTCCAGCGTCATGCCGGAGCCGGCCAATCGGCGCTTTTCAGCCAGGTGAAGGTCTCGGGCGACCGCAAACCCTATCTGCAGATCGATCGCGTGGAGGCGCTGGCTGCCGCTGCCCAGGCCGGCGCCCTGGAGCTGCATCCCTGGAATTGCGCGCCGGGCGCGCCGGATGAGCCGGGCCGCTTCGTCTTCGATCTCGATCCCGATCCGGGGGTGACATTCGATGACGTCATCGCCGCCGCCAGGGAATTGAAGGCGCGGCTGGAGAAGCTGGGCTTTGCCACTTTCCCGAAAACCACCGGCGGCAAGGGCATGCATGTCGTCACACCCTTCAAGGCCGGGGGGCTGGACTGGCCGCAGGCCAAGGCCATCGCGCGCGAAATCTGCGCGCAGATGGCGGCCGACAGCCCAGACAGGTATCTCGTCAACATGTCCAAGGCAAAGCGCAAGGGCCGCATCTTCCTGGACTATCTGCGCAACGACCGCATGGCGACGGCGGTGGCGCCGCTGTCGCCGCGTGCCCGGCCCGGCGCCACCGTCTCCATGCCGCTGACCTGGGCGCAAGTGAAGAAGGGGCTGGACCCGAACGCCTTCACCATCCGCACGGCGCCAAAGCTGCTGGCCAGAAGCCGAGCCTGGAAGGACTACGGCAAGGTGATGCCCAACCTGAAGACGATCGCGCGAAAGCTGGCCTAGGCCGGCCGGTCAGTGATTGGTGCTGACGATGCCGCGGTCGCGCAGCAGCTTGATGTAGAATTCGCGGATGACCGGATCGCCGTTGGTGTTGAGGTTGTCGCCGGGCGAGGCCTTGCGGGCATCCTCGATATTGAGGGGGGCGCCCTTGTCCACCAGGAACTGGATCACGCCGATGGGATCGGGCGTTCCGCGCGCCGCCACGGCGATGTGCATGATGCTGCGGCCGCCGCGGGCGATCACATCCAGATGCGGATCGATCTGGTAGGCATATTCCATGGCATCGACCTTGCCGCTGCCGGCGGCGGCCATGGCCACGGTCATGCCGTCGGCACCCTTGAGGTCGGGCTTGGCGCCGGCGGCAACCAGGGCCTTCATCGCTTCCACCGAACCGGCGCGGGCGGCAAACTGCAAC
>CAZYGO010000083.1:0-4337 GCA_964647455.1 uncultured Rhizobium sp. | reverse complement strand
ATTGGTGGTGACGGCATAGAGCGCGCCGAGCCCCCCGGTGGCCAAGATGACGGCGCGGGCGCGCAGCAGCACCAGCCGCGCGCCCGCGCCGCTGCCGGTGTGGGCGAAAAGGCCGACGACCCGGCCATCCGCCATCGCCAGTTCGACGGCGTGGTAGCCTTCCAGCAGCCGGATCGAAGGCGTCGCGGCGGCGCGCGCCGCCAGGGTGGCGGAAATCTCCGCCCCGGCGCGGTCGCCTTTCACATGGACGATGCGGGCCCTGGAAAGGGCGGCTTCCCGGCCAAGCGCGATGCTGCCATCGGCCTTGCGGTCGAAGGGCGCGCCATAATCCAGAAGATCGGCGATGCGGGCTGGCGCGTCCTGCGTCACCATCTCGACGATGGCGGGATCGCACAGGCCCGCGCCCGCAGCGATCGTGTCGGCGGCGTGGGCGCGCCAATCGTCATCCGGCGCCATGGCGGCGGCGATGCCGCCCTGTGCCCAGGCGGAAGAGCCGGCCGAGCCGGCGCGCGCGCCGGTCAGCACCGTCACCGGCATGGGCGCCAGCTTCAGCGCCGTGAACAGGCCGGCAATGCCGCCGCCCAGGATGAGGGCGCCCTCGCACTCGACCACATTGTCGATGCGGACCGTCATCGGATCGCCAGCATCCGGTCGATCGGCGCCCGGGCGCGGGCGGCGACCGCCGGGTCGATCACCACTTCGGTGGTCATGGTCTCCAGCGAATGCAGGATGGCTTGCAGCGTGATGCGCTTCATGTGCGGACAGAGGTTGCAGGGCCGCACGAACTGCGTTTCGGGATGTTCGGCGGCGACATTGTCGCTCATCGAGCATTCGGTGATCAGGATCACCCGCTCGGGGTTATGGCTGCCGACATAGCCGATCATGGCGGCGGTGGAGCCGGCGAAATCGGCCTCCGCCACCACCTCCGGCGGGCATTCCGGGTGCGCCAGCACGGTGATGCCGGGATTGGCGGCGCGATAGTCGCGGATCTGCTGCGCCGTGAAGCGCTCATGCACCTCGCAGGCGCCTTCCCAGGTAATGACCTTCACGCCGGTCTGGGCCGCGACATTGCGGGCCAGGTACTTGTCCGGAATCATGATGACGGTGTCGGTGCCGAAATCGGCGGCAATCTTCTCCACCACCTTCACGGCGTTGCCGCTGGTGCAGCAGATGTCGCTTTCCGCCTTCACCTCGGCCGAGGTGTTCACATAGGTCACCACCGGCAGGCCGGGATATTTCTGCCGCAGCAGGCGGACATCGGCGCCGGTGATGGAGGCGGCGAGCGAGCATCCGGCCCGCATGTCCGGAATCAGCACGGTCTTTTCGGGCGAGAGGATCTTCGAGGTCTCGGCCATGAAATGCACCCCGGCCTGGACGATGACCCTGGCATCGGTGCGCGCCGCCTCGCGGGCGAGGGCGAGGGAATCGCCTGTGAAGTCTCCGACGCAATGGAAGATTTCCGGCGTCATGTAGTTGTGCGCAAGGATAACGGCGTTCTTCTCACGCTTGATGCGGTTGATGGCGGCGATCAGCGGGGCGTGCGCCGGCCATTCCACGGCCGGGATGACCGACGCCACCTTGGCGTAGAGGCCGTCCGTGGCCCGCGCCACCGCGTCGGTATAAGCCAGTTCGAGCCCCATGCTTCGCTCCCGGGTCCGTGACAGTCCCCACCGTGCATTTATACTCATTTCGAGTATAAATATCGGGCAAAAAACCCGGCTTTCAAGAGCCGGTCCGCGGACAATATGACTCGATTGAGCATTAATCCGTCAAGGCTCTCCTGTCACATAGCTGCCGCACTCCCCGGAAATAGGGGAATGTTGGCACGGAAAGGCTCTTGTTGACGCGCTGGGAAAGTATAGACACGCGGCTTCAAACAGGAGATTCCCCATGAATAACAGGATTTTAATCACGGTTTGCGCGGCGGCGCTGCTGGCGTCCGGCGCCGCTTCGGCCCAGGTCACCGGTACCCTGGGAGGCGGTTACGCGCGCGTCACCGACGGGGGTGGGGCGGACATTTTCGGCCTCAATGGCAGCGTGGCGGCGCCGTTCGGGGGCGGCTTCAGCTTCGAGGGCACGGGCAGCTACCACAATGCCAGCCCCGGCCGCCTCGATATCTGGACCATGGGGGGCAACGTGTTCACCGACACCTTCTTCGGCCGCATGGCCTTCGGTGCGATGCATGGCGGCGTCGGCTTCGGCCACGCGACCTCCTATGGCGTTGGCGCCGACTGGTTCTATTCCAGCGACCTGACTTTCTCCCTGAAGGGTGGCGGCAACTATGCCACCGGCGGCAACACCGGCGGCTATGTCGGCGCGCAGGCCATGTTCTATGCCAATCCGAACCTCGCCTTGAGCGTCAGCGCCGACTATGCCGGCAACTCCTCGCCGCTGGCCGCCAGCACGATCGGTGACCTCAACACCGAGAAGGTGCGGGCCGAGTGGCAATTCTCCGATTCGCTGCCGCTGTCCGTCTATGGCGGCTATCAGCGTTACGAAGTGGCCGGGACGGACGCCAATGCGCTCTTCATCGGCCTGAAATTCTACATGGACGGCGCCTCGAACCTGGTCGGCCACCACCGTACCGGTTCGCTGGGCTATATCGGGCAATCCTTCTACCAGATCGGTTCCTACTAGGCCGCAGATCGGGCCGTACGCTGGCGCGCGCTCCGCGAGGGGCGCGCGTTTTGCGTTTTCAGCGGCGTGTTCCCAGCCTCAGGCCGGGCGCGGGGCGCTCACGCAGCACCTCCCGGCGGAAGCGGAACAGCTCCGCTGGCCGCCCGCGGGCCGGCGAGGAGAATTTGCCGGTGCCCTCCACCAGCCCCTGTTCGGCAACCAGGCGGCGGAAATTCTGCTTGTGCAGCTTCAGGCCGGCCAGCGCCTCCACCGTGCGCTGCAGTTCCAGCAGGGTGAAGGAAGGCGCCATCAGTTCGAACACCACCGGGCGGTATTTCAGCTTGCCGCGCAGGCGGGCGATGGCGGTGGCCAGGATACGGCGATGGTCATAGAGCATGGCGGTGCCCAGCGCCGCCGCGGGCATCTGTGCGGCGCCGCCGTCGCGGAAATATTCTTCCACCAGGCCGGCCTCGTAGAGCAATTCGTAACGCTCCAGCACTTTCTCCTCGTCCCAGGGCAGCCCGTCGCCGAAGCAGAGGCGGACGCGGCTTCGCCGTGCCTCGGCCTGGGGCCCCTGTGCGCCTTTCACGAATTTGCGCAGCGCCGGCAGGATGACGCTTTCGATCAGGGCGGGCTTGCCGCCGCGCCAGTCCTCCCAGGGGAAATACTGGTACCAGCCGCGCCATTCGCTTTCCGGCGTGTCGCTTGTGTTTTGGCGCGTCAGCGCGAGATAGCCCACCGAAACGACGCGCGTCGCGCTTTTGGGGCCGGAGGAGGGCAGATGCCGCCCCTTGTCGCCGAAGGTGTAGAGCTGCTCGGTATAGCCAAGCTCGAAATGGGTCTGCTCGCCCACCCATTCGCGCAGGCCCGATTCCAGGGTGCGGTGGTGGGTGGGATCGAAGGGACCGAAGGGCAGGGCATCGGCCTCGCCGGGGCGGGTGATCACCAGCACGGAAGGCTTTTCGCCCTCCACCGAGACGATGGCGGCCGACAGGCCGATGGAAATGGCGTCCTTGCCGCTGGGGCCGCTCACAGTCCCTCCAGCGGCAGGTCGGTGAGCACGCCTTCCTCCACCATGCGCGCTGGCCCCATGCTGTTGAGTGCCGCGATCATGGCGCCGCCGCGCCCCAGCGCCGCATCCGCATGGGTCACCAGCAACGCGTTGGGCGCGGCATGGGGCGCGCGCCGCCGCATGGCGCGGGCGATCTCGATCTCGCGGCCTGGCCCCAGGCGGTCGCACAGGATGGTGAAGGCCGAGGCCATAGAGCGGCTGATCCCCGCCCAGCAATGGACCATCAGCGGTGACCGCGCGTCCCAGCCGCGCGAGAATTCCAAGAGGGCATCGATATGGCCGCGCGATGGCGGATGCTCCCCCGCCGACGGATCGGCCACGTCATTGACGCCCAGCTTGAGATGCCGCTCGGCGGCAAAGCCTTCGGGCGTGGCGATCATGTGCTGCGGCGACAGCAGGCTGACCAGGTGCGACGGGCGATGCGCGGCGATGCTCTCGTCCAGCGCGGAAAGGGGAATGACCAGGAGGCGGGGCATGGGCGGCTTGTAGCACAGGCCTCAGCAGGAGAGCTTATGGAAACGTTCGAGAAAGAGCTTTTCCGCCTCCGCCGTGGGCAGGGGAACCAGGCGGGGCGTCACAAGCCCCTTGGGCGGGGCGCCGAACAGGCGGCGCGCCTCCTTTTCCTCAAAGCCGGCCAGCTGGGTGGCTT
>CAZYGO010000082.1:0-6013 GCA_964647455.1 uncultured Rhizobium sp. | reverse complement strand
GGGATAACAGGCTGATACCGCCCAAGAGTTCATATCGACGGCGGTGTTTGGCACCTCGATGTCGGCTCATCACATCCTGGGGCTGTAGCCGGTCCCAAGGGTATGGCTGTTCGCCATTTAAAGTGGTACGCGAGCTGGGTTTAGAACGTCGTGAGACAGTTCGGTCCCTATCTGCCGTGGGCGTTTGAGATTTGAGGGGGGCTGCTCCTAGTACGAGAGGACCGGAGTGGACGTATCTCTGGTGTTCCGGTTGTCACGCCAGTGGCACAGCCGGGTAGCTATATACGGAAGGGATAACCGCTGAATGCATCTAAGCGGGAAACCTGCCCCAAGATGAGATCTCACGAATCATAAGATTCCTAAAGGTCCGTTGAAGACTACAACGTTGATAGGCTAGATGTGTACGCACAGTAATGTGTTTAGCTAACTAGTACTAATTGACCGTGAGGCTTGATCATATAACACTCAAGCCGTTTTACTGGAACTTGATGAATTTATATTTACGATTGCCGTGTACCCAACCAAATTTTAAAACCGTTTTTTGCCTGGTGACAATGGCGAGCGGGAACCACCTGATCCCATCTCGAACTCAGAAGTGAAACCGCTCAGCGCCTATGATAGTGTGGGGATTCTCATGCCAAAGTCGGACATCGCCAGGCTCTAATACCAAAACCCTTGTTAGGAAACTAGCAAGGGTTTTTTGCGTTTAAAAGCCTCTTTTTAAAGGATGCGGAGCTTAAATCTACATATTAAGTAAGCCTTAAGAATCCTTATATATAATTTCATTTTACGAATTTTGCGCAGAAGCAGAAAAGTAAAGAAATAAAGAGCCCAACTTGAAGTAATTTTTGCTTACTCGAGTAGTCAGGGTGAGATGAACGGCATGGGAAAACAAACGCAGTTGTTTAAGGTGTTTAATAAGTCTTTAGTTGGCTTTAATAAAGTAACAAATATTTTATAAGGTAAAAAATAATATGCTGAGTTTTCTTAATCCTAAGCCTGCAACTGGCATTGCCAAGCAAATTGAAATGCGTAGCAAGGTATTGGCTATTGGGGTAGAGATAGAGAACGGTGCATTTTATTATCACGTACATAGTATAGGAATGAGCGGTCATATTAGTGCAAATCATGCCTCGCAAGATCATCTGAAGTTGCTGTACGGGAAGATTGATCCAGCAGTAAGCACGGATTTGATGCAGGTATTGCTTACATTAATGAAAATTAAAAATGAAGAAGAAATCTTTGCCACTAGCTTTGTGGTTTTTTGCAATTCCCGTGAGGATGAGCGGTATATTGCTAAGTGTCTTGAGAAATTGAAGATAGATTTGCCTAACCGAACTTCTAAAATGAATGACCAATATATTTTGGTTAATATGACCGGGGAAGAGTTTCCAGCTAATCTCCAAATTCAGAAAGTATTGAATAAGCCTAGTACGGGAAATAATGATTATTATGAATCTGTATTAGGCGATATTAACAATGCTGTTAGAGCTGAGAGTGGACTAGATGTTTCTGAGGCTCAGTTTGCTAAGGCATTTCAACAGGGTGCCCGCTTGATAATTTTAGGCGTTGGTAAGTCAATTAGTGCCCCCGTTCCATGCAAAACGATGACTAATGAAAATTCGAAACTGAAAAGCTCTGTAGAAACAATTGAAGAGCAGTTGGACCAATTTAACGCTGCTCAGAGCGATAAAGTCTCTGTGAAGCAAGAGATAGAGCAGCCAGAAGCGGACTTTAAAGAGGCTATTAAAATCGCTGGAAATTGGCAATGTAATGATCCAAGTCAGCAGGCTCAATTTGAGAAAAAGAAACAGGGACTTATTGAAGCGATCAAAGCTTTAAAACAACAAACTGCTGATGATGTGAGATTGAAAAAGCTTACTCCCGAAAATGCCCCATTAATTGGAAAAGCTACTCTAAAGTTGGCTCAATCAGGCGATACGAAAGCTTTTGTAGAAGAGTTAAATAAAGTCGGGCGCTGTAAGAGCCCAGTATGGCAAAGAATTCTAGCTGCTGTAGTTGGCGCAGCGATTGGTTTTTTTGCGGGGCTAATGATAGGCGCAATTACGGCTAGTCCAGTCGCTGCATTGACAGCGATTGCTGGCGGTGTTGCGGGAGCGATCGCTGGAGCTTCAGTAGGCACTGTGGCTGGCGTTTTGACGAGTGTTGGTTTATTCAATGCGCTTAATAAAGATCCAGCCGCTAAGCTTGTTAATGCAGCAAAAGCGGTATTTGAGAAAAAGGGAAACCATAGTCCTGTGTAAGTTAGTTAACACGCGATTCCCTTTGGGTTTTTTTGTTTGTGTTTCAACGCGTAGTCTGGTTATTATCCAAAGCACCGCTATTGGGGAAATTTCACCAGCTTAATATTGTTTAATCAATTAATTTTAGTTAAGTAAACCTTAAGAATTCCTAGCTATAATTTTGGCCTATGAAAATTTTAGTCTTTTGAATGGCTTCACCAAGAGAAATTTCGGATTGAATGATTTAAAAAAATTTATGAGGTTATTATGAGAAGTCTCCGACTTGAGCAGCAAGCAGAAAACATAAGCTTGGTACAGAAAGAGGGGTTTAACCCAGCAATAGAAAAGATAACAAATATATATTCTAATACGTTTAAAGCTTATCCAAAAGACTCTGTCTCTGAGCGGAACGAAAAAACGAAAGAATGGATACAGCCGATTCTGGGGCTAATAACGCTGGGAGGGGGCGCGGTGTCTCTCATAGTCAGTCCTTTTGTAATATTATATGAGCTATGGAAAAATCTATCTGAAGCAAATTCGTTCCCAGATTTTTTACGAAACATGGTCGAGACCTTATTTAAGGCAGCTCCTTTTTACTTAGGAACGAGTGTACTCCTTATTGTTGCAGGGGCCCTCTCTATTGCCACTACCCCTTTTACTTATTTTGTTAAAAAACCCTTACGTTATTTATGGACTGCCATCAGCGACTATTTAGATGACAATGCAGAAGATAACCATAATAACAATGAAGAAAATAACCACACAGAAGAACAAGAATTCAATGCCAATATAGATAAGCCTGGACGTACAGCTAGACAGAAGCTTCTGATTAAAGATTTATATGCTGATATTTCTGAAATGCTTGACGACATGATCAAGGATTTTGTTAATACTTTTAAGCCATACCCTAAAATATCAGAAACACAAAATTCCCAACCAGTAAGCTTTTCTTACTCTGAAGATGAAAGCGAAGTGAATGACAGCAAGGTGCTAAGTGAGGCGAGCGCCGAATGGCGGCAACCGTGGGATGGAATTAAAACATTTGCCAAAGGGTTGTTTAATTTCAGTTTAAGTCCTCTATGGGTTTGCACGAGTTTTATCTTAAACTTATCCAGATCTAAGTCTTTTTCTAACGCATTAGAAAACGTAGTGGTGGGTTTAGTTTTAGCTGCTCCGCTGTTTTTACTCGAGCAGCTTACTGCTATGGTAAGGGGCGCGACACAATTGGCGACAACGCCTCTAACATGGTTAGTTAAAAAGCCGTTACGCCATTTATTGACAGGTCTAAGAGATCAGGGAATTGGATACATCGATATTTTTGGTGTGCGATATTCTGCTATTTTATATGAAGGTTCATACACAAAAAATCGCACACTAGAGCAACGCGCACAAATTTTGAACCTTGCGGGAGCAACCTTTAATGTTGGTTGGAGCATGAGTAACGATCTAAAAACAAGCTTTATGCCTTACCCACGAGCTACTTTAGATAAGCAGGATAATGAATGGCAAAAAGAGAAGGATTGGATGCAGCCTTGGTATGGTATTTCAAACGTACTGCAAGCAGCGACTGGTATTGCTGCAAGCCCTTTTCTTATATTAAGAGACTTATATAAAAATCTATGCACTGCAGAATCTTTTATTGATGCGATGAAAAGTTTAGTGTTGGGTGTAACCGTATTGCCGGTTTTAAGGTTATTAACGAGTGCTGCGTATCTTATTAGAGGTGTAACGCAGTTAGCGACAACGCCGTTGACTTGGGCCATTAAAATCCCTTTCCGTTATGCATTAACAGCAATAAGAGATTTTTCTGTTGAGCGCAAGCTGATTGAAAGAAGGCCCTCTATTGTGCAAGAAATTAAAAATATTAAAAGTGCCTTACAGCAGATTGATAAAAATCCAAATAATAATAACCATGATCATGAGAAGTCGATCAAAGATTCGTTGAATAATGTAGCTGTAAAGTATGAAGCGGCAAAAGGTAAGGGGCAGCAAACAGAAATTGATTCTAATGCAGAAGAGGATCTGCGGAATCGTGTAAAAACCTCAGAAGAAGATTTTGTGCAAAACGCTAAAGGGTATATACGACTATTTGATAGATCAGTTAAGATCGATGGTAAGTCACAATCTAATAACTCGAATTACAAAGCTAAAATTCTTTAGCTTTAATAATCGATACGAAGTGCTAATGTCATTCTGACCCCTGCCTTATAGGATAACTCCAGCAGGGGGAAGAATCTCCGTCATCATAAGTGGAATGGCAGATCCTTCACTTCGTTCAGGATGACCACCAAGACAGTTGTCACTAAGTGCAGGTCTTGTCATTCTGACCCCAGTGAAGTCTAGGGGAAGAATCTGATGTGCCGCTGATAAGGCTTGAGATCCTTCCCCCTGCAGGGGGAAGGATGACACTAGGGCAAGAGCCAGAATGACATGGGGACGGAAGTCAGGATATCAATAGACGGTAGTGGTTTTGTAACGCACTTACCGGGCCTTTGATTGTTTAATAAACATTGCTTAGATATAATGTGCAACCTAACAACAGCGAGGCTAAGGCTATGATCAAATGGAACCCTTTTTGGCGATTACGTGAAACCCGACATTATTGGGATGCTCGTATTATCCGTTCTTCTTTAACACAACGTCTTAAAGACATGTGGGGTGTATTCTTTGGCGAAGTAGAAGAGCCGGAACAGATGAAGAAGGAGTATGTAGGAAAGGATAGTTTCGGTCAGAGTCTTTATAAAGTTAAGTCGTTATCTGATACCGATTTAGGTTTGACTGATTATCTAACTTTAGGCTTTCCGCGTTGGTTTAAATACACGACCAAACATGCTTTAGGCGAGACAAGAATAATCTTAGCTAATTTGAGCCAGTTGCCCCAGCTCATGTCGCAAAGTATAGGTCGGTTTATATTAGGCTTAATGTTGGGCTTAATTTTTACTGCAGGGCTAATTGTTCGTATAGCAGAAACAGCTTTGTTGGCTGTTATTACCGCGGGCTTATATGTCGCAAAAGCTGCTACCGCTGCAGCCTTAACAACCGCGTTTAGTTTTACGGCGTTCTTGGCGCATGTCTTTACTGCTCCTACCAGATTACGTTTAGAAAAAGACATAAACGGCTTACAAGTAGAGCTCGATGAAAATAATATTGAAGAGCCTAACAAAGCCCCGTCCACTAAAACGGTTGATGATCTTTTAAAAAATAGCAGAGCTGAACTGTTGGAAATCACTGACACTGAAGTTAAGCAAGTTGAGTCTAGCGAAGAAAACAATGATAACGAACACGAACTTGCTGCTTTAATTCTCGAATGGGGCGGTAAGGCTCGAGTCAGAGTTAACAAAGAAAATTATGCAGGTGTTAGAGCTTTACTCCAAATGAACTTTTTTAGTGCTACTCAAGCTTTAGAAAGGAAAGGTCAAGTTGTTACTTTAGAGAAACAACTTGAACGTTTAGCTCCTCAAAAACTGGCTTGATAAATATACAGTTTGCCCTTGCTAAAGTTGGCAGGGGCAGGCTTATTCAAAATCATTTTGTAATTGCTCTCAAAGCGCTTCTTGAATACAATGCATTTGTTTTTTGCTGGCATAGCTCAGTTGGTAGAGCAACTGATTTGTAATCAGTAGGTCCCCAGTTCGAGCCCGGGTGCCAGCACCAGCTTATAACGCCCCTTGTAGGGGCGTTTTTGTTTTAGCTACTATAAAAACCTCTATCGCCGACATGATCTTAGTGGCGGTTTAACTTCCAAATCAAACAGTTAGTGGTTTTGTCTT
>CAZYGO010000081.1:0-4587 GCA_964647455.1 uncultured Rhizobium sp. | reverse complement strand
CCTGCCGTTCATCACCGCCACGGCGGCGATACCGTCGATCTCATCCTCGCCGCCGCTGCGCAGCCGCACCTGGCAGGAGCGCCAGGCCGCCAGCGCCAGCCTCTCCTGCCAGTGGCGGAACGGCAGGAAGCGGCTGCGGTTGAGCCGGCGCGCCACGTCGCCGGTCAGTCCGAAGGACGCCGAGTCCAGGAAGAAGCGCGAAACCGGCGTACCGTCCGGCGCCAGGCAGGAGACATGGCCAATGTCCACCGTGCGTACCCGCGCCCGGGCAAGGCCCAACACCGCCGAAACCCCGCGCGGCAACGCATGGCCGGCATCGTCGCGATGCCCAACCGGCACGACGCTCAGCACCGCGTCAGGCAAGACCGGCACGCCCTGCTCGAAAAAGCCGTTCACTGCCTCGTTGACGGTGCCGCCGCCGCCCACCGCCACGATTTCCATATGATCCTCGCGCAGGGCATCGCGCACCAGCCGGGCGGTCTGGCCGCGGCCGCCGCTGGCCGCCGCCGTCAATCCGGGGAACACGGTCTGCAGGGCCGCGAAAAGCGCCGGCCAGTTGCGGCCGACCCGGCCGTGATCGGCCGCCGGGTTGTAGACCGCGAAGGCGCTCACGCCGCGATCTCGTAGAGCCGGTTGACGGCGTCGATCTCGCCCTGCCGCCGTGCCGGGCTCCAGCCCAGCTCCTCGCCGACGATCGCCGATATCTGCGCCAGCAGTTCCGGCGCCGGCCTGCCGAACTGGCCGATCGCCGTGCGCCGCATCACCACATCCTCCAGCGTCAGCGCCATTTCCTCGCGCACCGAGAACAATATCTGCGCTGGCACATCGCCGCTGGCATTCAGCGGCACCAGGTCGGTCAGCCGGGCGCCGCACAACAGCAACGGCAGCCGCGCCCCATACATGTGCGCCAGGTGGCGCATGGCGGCGATGCCCGGATAGGTCTTGGCGAAGCCCGCCACCAGTCCCTCGAAACGGTCGAGCCGTCCGCCCGGCAGCGCCGTGGTGGCGGTGGCGCAGCGCCCCTTGCGGCCCAGCTTCGCCATCACTGCATCGATAACGGTTTCGGCCAACGCCCGCGATGTCGTCCATTTGCCGCCCAGCGCCGAGAACAGGCCGTCGATGCCTTCGCCGGCATGATCCACCAGTTCGGCGCGGCGGCTGACGCCATAGGTACCCTTGCCGCCGTCGGCCACCAGCGGGCGCAGCCCGGCATAGGCGAACAGAACATCCTCGCGCCGCAACCCCGCCGACGGCAGATAGCGATTGACGAAAGCGAGGAAGGCTTCGATGTCGCGCTCTGTCACCGCCACGCTGTCCGGATCGTCCTTGAACGCGCTGTCGGTGGTGCCGATCAGGGTGTGGCTGCGCCAGGGCATCACGAAGAAGTGGCCGCCGCCGGCTTCCAGGGTCAGCGCATGGCTGCGGGTGAGGGCCGGCACCAGGATGTGAATGCCCTTGGAGCGCACCAGGCGATGGGCGGCGGGCCGGCCCATGGCGGCGGTCAGGAACAGGTCGCTCCACGGTCCCATCGCCAGCAGGACGGTCCGCGCGCGAATTCGATCCGCGCGCCGGTGAAGCGGTCACGGGCCTCCGCCCCGATGACCTTGCCTTCGCGCAGGATCAGCCTGTCGGCGCCCAGATGATTGGCCAGCACGGCGCCATGCGCGTCGGCATCGATCAGATTCTCCAGCGCGATGCGTTCGGGCATGAACATCTGGGCATCGGGATAGGCGAAGGCGCCGCCAAGGCCGTCGCCGGCCAGCACCGGCTCTGCCGCCAGGGCGCGCTCGCGCCCCAGCCAGCGATGCGCCGGTGGCCGCAGTGCGGGGTCTTCCAGCCTGCCGCGGTCATAGGCCAGCATGTCATAGAGCGTCAGACCGGTGGCGAGCGTCAGCCGCTCCAGAACGCCCTTGCCGTAAAGCGGCAGCAGGAAAGAAAGCGGTCGCACCAGATGCGGCGCGATGGCCTGCAGGATGCGCCGCTCGCGCAGGCTTTCGCGCACCAGCCCGAATTCGCCATTGCGCAGATAGCGCAACCCGCCATGCACCAGCTTGGAATTGTGCGCCGAGGTGGCGGCGGCAAAGTCGGTCTTGTCAACCAGCGCCACCTTGAGGCCGCGCATCGCCGCGTCGCGTGCGGCAAAGCAGCCGGTAGCGCCGCCGCCGATGACGAGCAGGTCGAAATGTTCGTTTGAAAGCCGGGGGAGGTCGCGCTTCACGCGCCGACTTATATCAAGAACCCTGGGCGGTTACTTGATCTTGCCTTCCTTGAACTCGACATGCTTGCGCAGCACCGGGTCGTACTTCTTGATCGAGAATTTCTCGGTCATGGTGCGGGTGTTCTTCTTGGTGACATAGAAAAAGCCCGTGCCGCCCTCGCTGTTGAGGCGGATCTTGGCAGTGGTGGGCTTCGCCATGGGAATCTCCAGAAGTCGTCAGGCCGTCGAGGCGGCGGGTTTTGGGGCAGGCGGCCCCTCAAAGTCAAGCCGCTAGCGTCTTTTTGGCCGGAATCCGGGCTTTTTTTCCCGTTTTGGGGCCCGTAAATGCCGGCTTTTGCCCTTTGCGGGAACCCCGGCCGGCGCGGCCAGGGCAAAGCGCAGCCCGCCGGTCACCGGGGCGGCTTCCTCCAGCGTCACCTCCAGCGCGTCCCCCATGCGGTAGGCATGGCGCGAGCGTTCCCCGACCAGGGCCTGGGCCTTCTCGTCGTGGCGGAAGAACTCCGCGCCCAGCGAGCGAACCGGGATCAGGCCCTCGGCGCCGGTTTCGGCCAGCCGCACGAACAGCCCGAAGCGGGTGACGCCGGTAACGCGGGCCGGGAATTCGGCGCCGATGCGGTCGGCCATGTAGGCGGCGACATAGCGATCGGTGGAATCGCGTTCCGCCGCCATGGCGCGGCGCTCCGTGACGGTGATGTGTTCGGCGACCTGCTTCAGCTTGCCGGCTTCGCTGTCGGAAAGGCCGTCATCGCCGAACTTGAAGGCACGGATCAGGGCGCGGTGCACGATGAGGTCGGCATAGCGGCGGATGGGCGAGGTGAAGTGGGCATACTTCGCCCGGTTCAGGCCGAAATGGCCGATATTGGCGTTGTCATAGATCGCCTGGGCCTGGCTTCTGAGCACCACATCGTTCAGCACCGCCTCATGCGGCTTGCCCTTGCCCTGGTCGAGAATGCGGTTGAAGGCGCCCGGCTTGACCACCTGGCCGCGGGCGAAGTTGAGGTTGAGGGTGCGCAGGAAATCGGAGAAGGCATAGAGCTTCTCCTTCGACGGCGTATCATGGACGCGATAGATCAGCGGCGTGCGCCGTTCCTCCAGGCTTTCGGCGGCGCAGACATTGGCCAGCACCATGAACTCCTCGATCAGTTTCATGGATTCGAGCCGGTCGCGATAGGCAATGGACGCGACCCTGCCATCGGCCCCCAGCACGACGCGCCGCTCCGGCAGGTCGAGGTCCAGCGGATCGCGCAGCTCGCGCGCCACCGTCAGCGACTTGTAGGCCGCCCAGAGCTGCGCCAGCGCCTGCTTCACCGTTTCCGACATGGCGGGATCGGGCCGGCCTTCGAAGGCGGCCTGCGCCTGCTGGTAGGTGAGGCGGGCATGGGACCGCATCACGCCGCGCAGGAAGGTGTGGCCGCGCCTTTTCCCCCTGGCGTCGAACACCATTCGTACCGCCAGGCAGGCGCGGTCGAGGCCCTCCTTCAGCGAGCAGAGATCGGCGGACAATTCCTCCGGCAGCATCGGTACGACACGGTCGGGGAAATAGGCGCTGTTGCCGCGCCGGAAGGCTTCCCGGTCAAGGGCCGAGCCAGGCGTGACGTAATGTGCGACATCGGCGATGGCGACCAGGCAGACATGCCCGCCGGGATTCTTCGGATCGTCATCCGGCCCCGCCCATACCGCGTCGTCATGGTCGCGGGCATCGGCGGGGTCGATGGTCACCAGTGGAATGGAACGCAGATCGGTCCGTCCGCGCGAATCCACCGGCTGCGCCGCCTGCGCCTGGCCGATCACCGCGGCAGGGAACTCCGTCGGAATGCCATGGTCGTGGATGGCGATCAGGCTGATGGTGCGGGGACTGTCCATCGAGCCGATGCGCTCCACCACCCGCACGCGGGAAAAACCGGCGATGCGGCCCGGCACCGGCTCCGCCGCCACCAGTTCATTGGCCTTCGCCCCGCCAAGGTCGGCCTTGTCCAGCGCGTATTCGGTGCGCGCCTTCTTGTCCACCGGTTCCAGCCGGAACCCCTTCGGGTGTTCGCGCAGCACGCCCAGCACCCGGCTCGGCGCGTCGCTCTCCAACTTGCGGATGATGCGGGCTTCATAGTGCTCGCCGTGTTTCTCCAGCTTCGCCAGCACGCGCGCGCCGGGGGCAGGGGCGCCGCCATCCTTGGATGGCATGAGATAGATGATGGGCGCCGGTCCGTCGCCATCCCATTGCAGCGGACGGGCCAGGGCCTCGCCGTCGTCATCGGTGCCGGTCATCTCCACCACCGCGATTTCGGGCAGTTCGCCGCGTTTCGTCAGGCCGTGCTTGCGGCTGCCTTCGATGGCGCCATCCTGATCCAGCTCCTTGAGCACGCGCTTCAGGC
>CAZYGO010000080.1:0-4715 GCA_964647455.1 uncultured Rhizobium sp. | reverse complement strand
GCCCGCGACATGGACTGCGAGGACCGTCCCTACGCCGCCCGCACATACCATGACAGTTTCCACGGCCAGGTCGGCCGCCGCTATTCCTGGTCGCGCGGCCCCGATCGCGGCTATGTCGTCAGCACCCGCGAATATCGCCGCCGGGGCGAACTCTGCCGCGACTTCACCCAGGTGGTGTATCGCCGCGGTCGCGAGTTCACCCGCGAAGGCACCGCGTGCCGCCCGATGCGCGGCGGCGACTGGCGCTTCATGTAGGCCTGCTTCTCCCTCCGTGCTGTGACCTGGGCGGCCTTCGCGGCCGCCCGTTTTTTTTGCCGCGGGAAGGACGCAATGCTTGCCGCCCGTTAAGCATTTTTGTGCCTTTCAGGAGGCAGTCTTGAGCTTTCCGGGCAAGGAATACGTAACCATTGCCCCCTAAACTCGCGCCGTGGCGAGTATTGGGCGTTTTATGTCTGAATCCTGGACCATCAGCGTCGGCGGCCGCGTCTATGGCCCCTACAGCATCGAGCAGATGCGCGGCTTCCATGCGGAAGGCCGCCTTGCCGATCATTCGCTGGTGGCCCGCGCCGGCGACGAGCAGTTCCGCGCCGCCGGCGAAGACCCCGCCCTGGCCGCCTTCTTCCAGCCCGCCGCCCAGAGCGCGGCGCCCGCCGCGGCGGCGCCCGCGCAGCCGGAAACGCCCGCCGGCCCGCACAGGTTCGGTGCCGAAACCGAGCCCAGCGGCGAGCGCACCCATTACGTCATCATCGCCGACATGAAGTCGCGCTCCATCACCGGCCTGGAAGAGGAAATCTTCAATCTCGGCCCAGCGCACCGCTTCATGCCCCAGGCCTGGGTGCTGTCGAGCGAGGTCGGAATCAACACCATCCGCCATGCCCTGGTGCAGAAACTGGGCAAGATCGACACGCTGTTCATCGTCGATGCCGCGCACGACAAGGCGGCCTGGTTCAATTTCGGCCCCGAGAACGATGCCCGCGTGCGCCGCATGTGGTCGCGCGAGCCCGGCGCCGGCATCCGCAAATCGGCCTAGGGCCTCAGCGCCGCGCGGTAGCGCCCGGCATTGCCGACATAGGTTTCGGCCGAGAGCCGCAGCCCCGCGATCTGTTCCGGCGTCAGCGGCTTGATCGCCCTGGCCGGCGAACCCAGAATCATCTGGCCGTCCTCGAACGCCTTGCCTTCCGTCACCAGGGCGCCGGCGCCCACCAGCGAATTGGCGCCGATGCGGGCGCGGTTGAGCAGGATCGCGCCCATCCCGATCAGGGAATTGTCGCCGACCGAGGCGGAGTGGACGATGACGCGATGGCCGATGGTGACGCCGCGCCCGATCTCGACCGGCTGGTCCGGATCGGCATGGATCAGCGACTGGTCCTGGACGTTGGAGTCCTCGCCCACCGTGATCCAGTCATTGTCGCCGCGCAGCACCGCGCCGAACCAGACGCTGGCGCCGGCCTTGATCCGTACACGGCCGATCAGGACGGCGTCGGGAGCGACAAAGCAGCCGGGCGCGATTTCAGGCGCGATCCCGTCCATGGGGTAAAGTGGCATTCTGGAACGTCCCCCGTGTCATCGTGAATTCACACACTTAGACCGAAACTCGGTTACTCTCAAAACAGGCGATCTGATTCGCCTGTGAGGGGTGCGTATCTCGGTGCTTATTCTGCAGGGATGGCATTAGGGTGGGGAAAGCCAAGGCTCTTTCCTCTGCTTATCCGGGGCGGTCCGCCGGCGCCCATCATCGCACTCCGCTTCTCCTCTCTCCTTCACATCCATCAGGAGTATTCATGGCCAAACGCTCCATGCGTTCGAAGTCGCGCGAGTCCTATTCCAGCCAGGAGAATGTGCATCATCTGTTTCCCGGCAAGGGCGGCTGGACGCCGCACAATCCGGACGGCGATTACCGCGACCGCAAATATGTGAAGAACGTAAAGGCGCAGAGCGAGGCCCAGCAGCAATTCATGGACGCGGTCGATGCCCATAGCGTGGTGCTGGCGCTCGGGCCCGCCGGCACCGGCAAGACCTATCTGGCCATCGCCAAGGCGGTGGAGGCGCTGGAGGCGGGCAAGGTCGGACGCATTGTCCTTTCGCGCCCGGCGGTGGAAGCCGGCGAAAGCCTGGGCTACCTGCCCGGCGACCTCAACGAGAAGCTGGCGCCCTATCTGCGCCCGCTCTATGACGCGCTGACCGAGCGGCTGGGCGTCAAGCGGCTCAAGGCGATGATCGCCGACGGCATCGTCGAGATCGCGCCGGTGGCCTATATGCGTGGCCGCACGCTCAGCGAATGTTTCGTGGTGATCGACGAGGCGCAGAACTGCACCTATGGCCAGCTCAAGATGCTGCTGACCCGCCTGGGCTGGCGTTCGACCATGGTGCTGACCGGCGATCCGGACCAGACCGACCTGCTGCCCGGCATGTCCGGCCTGGCAGATATCGCCACGCGGCTGGAGCGTGTGCCCGAGATTCCGGTGGTGCGGCTGGGCGAACAGGACATCGTCCGCCATCCGCTGGTCGCGTCCATGCTGGGAGTGCTTTAGCGCCCCCCGGCGGGCCGCCGCTAGAGGTGCCGTTGCAGCGTGATGAGCAGCCAGCCCAGGGCGAAGGACCAGTAGACGGTCAGGCCGATGGCGAAGCCATAGGCCAGCCCGGAACAATTCTTCCGGCGGAACGAGCGCGTCGCATTATCGATCAACACACTGGGACCGGCCAGCGCCATCACCCCCAGATAGACGGCGCGTTCCGGCTGGCTCTGGGGCTTGCGTGCCAGCAGCCGGTAGAGATTGGCCACGATGCCGGACAGGACTAAGCCCCCGGTGGTGGCGAACAGCAGCATCAGCACGACATACATGGTCTCGACGTCTCTCCTTAACGGCCCGCAGCGGCCGGGCGACGGCCCGCGCCGCCACCAATGGCCCCGGAATGGAACAGGCGGGCCGCCTGGGCCGCCAGCCGGGCCTGGGGGTGGGCGGCATCCAGGCCGGCCTTGACCCGCAGCCAGCCCGGACCCGGCGGTCCGGCCAGCGGGCCGGTTCCCATCAGGGCGGCGGCGACGGCGAAAGCGGCGGCGGCCTTGAGCAACATGTTCCGTTTTGGCGCGGTCTTGGTGTTTCCGGGTCACGCCTCGCAAGAATTGGGCAGCCACGCCTTAACGGGCGGCGCCGCCGCGCGGACAGGATGGTAAAATCGTGTCCGCAAGCTTCACCCCAACCGGCACGTGACCCAGATCAGCAACGGCCCGGACGACATCCACCAGCATTCCGGCTGGTGGTTTCCGGCGGTCATCATCGCCGCCATCGTCCTGCTGTCGGCCGGGTTCCTGCTCTATGACCTGCGCCCGGGCATGGCGCCCCGGGGCGTGGGGCGCACCGGCGACCTCGCGCCGGTGAAGCTGACACTGGGCAGCCTGCATCTGACCGTTCCGGCCAACTATCTCGACAGCCGCGACGCCCGCAACGGCGGCGCGCAGGAGGTGGTCACAATGTCGGCGGTGCTGCCCGACATGCGCGGCTATTCCCCCGCCGACGCCCGCCTGTTCATCGGCAACGCCCCGGACTCGCCGGTCGTGCATCTGCAATTCAAGGCCAACGAAAAGGAAATGAGCGCCGCCGAAAGGCTGAACCGCGTCTATGGTCCTTATCTGGTGGATGCGACGGGGCGGGATGGCGATTTCGGACTGACGCAATACCGCTTCCGGCCGGATTCCGGCTATGGCGGTTCCGACCTGTTCGCCGGCAGCGAGGGCGGACGGCTTCTGCTGTTCCTCTGCGAACGCGCCGATGCCGAACTGGCCAGCCCCAACTGCCTGGTGACCGGCCAGGCGGTGGACGCCAATGTCAGCTTTTCCTGGCGCTTCAAGCGCGCCTATCTGGCGCGCTGGCGCGAGATCGCCGGCGGAATGGACCGGCTGCTGCTGCGCTTCACGGGACGCTAGCTGCGCGAGGCCGGCGGCTCGGGCAGGTCCATTTCCAGGATCGCCATGTTGAAGGCGTAGGAGGTTTCGCCATCCTCCTCGTCCTTGAACAGCACGCCGATGAAATCGCCGTTGATATGGACTTCGACGGAATCCTGCTGCTTGGGGCGCTCGACGATGGTGATGGTGTCGAGGCGGAACAGGTTGCGGAGATATTTCTCCAGGCGCCAGATTTCGCTGCGGGTCACGGCTTCATCCTTAACGGGAACGGCTTTCCGTCGCATGGCAGGGCAGCCCGGTCAAGGCGCATCGGCCGGCGGAAAATCCTAAATCTTGTTGTCCTGTTCGTCGATGATCTGGTTCATTTCCTGTGACGGTCGCTCGCTGCCCTTGCAGTTGACCAGCTTGGCGGGAACGCCCACCGCGGTGCAGCCCGCCGGAATGGATTTGAGCACGACCGAGGAGGCGCCGACCCGGCTGTATTCGCCGATCTCGATATTGCCCAGGATCTTGGCGCCCATCGAAAGCAGCACGCCGCGGCGGACCTTGGGATGGCGGTCGCCCCGCTCCTTGCCCGTGCCGCCCAGGGTGACGTCCTGCATGATGGAGACATCGTCCTCCACCACCGCGGTTTCGCCGATGACGATGCCGGTGCCATGGTCGATCATGATGCCGCGCCCCATCCGCGAGGCGGGATGGATGTCCACCGCGAAGAGCTGCGAGGAACGGCTCTGGAAGAACAGCGCCATCCATTTGCGTCCCTGGTTCCACAGCCAGTGGGCGATGCGGTGGGTTTCGAGGGCGTGAAAGC
>CAZYGO010000079.1:0-5168 GCA_964647455.1 uncultured Rhizobium sp. | reverse complement strand
TCGGTGTCGAAAACCGATGCGGAGCAGCTGCGCAATCTGGAAGACGATCTGAAGCGCGTCGTGTTCGGTCAGGACGACGCGATCCACCAGCTTTCATCCGCCATCAAGCTCGCCCGCGCGGGCTTGCGCCAGGCGGACAAGCCCATCGGTTCCTATCTCTTCTCCGGCCCCACCGGCATCGGCAAGACCGAGGTGGCCAAGCAGCTCGCCGCCATCCTGGGGGTCGAGTTCCTGCGCTTCGACATGAGCGAGTATATGGAGCGCCATACCGTCTCCCGCCTGATCGGTGCGCCGCCCGGCTATGTCGGCTTCGACCAGGGCGGGCTGCTCACCGATGGGGTGGACCAGCATCCGCATTGCGTCCTGCTGCTCGACGAAATCGAGAAGGCGCATGGCGACCTGTTCAACATCCTGTTGCAGGTGATGGACCATGGCAAGCTGACCGACCATAACGGCAAAAAGATCGACTTCCGCAATGTCGTGCTGATCATGACCACCAATGCTGGCGCCTCCGACGCCGCCAAGGACGCCATAGGCTTCGGCCGCGGCAAGCGCGAGGGCGAGGACGAGGAGGCGATCAAGAAGCTCTTCACGCCCGAGTTCCGCAACCGTCTCGACGCCGTCATTCCCTTCGCGCCGCTGTCGCGGGGCACCATCGACCGGGTGGTGGAGAAGTTTGTGCTCGAGCTGGAAGGCCAGCTCGCCGACCGCGACGTCACCTTCGAGCTGACGCCCGAGGCCACGCGCTGGCTGGGCGAGAAGGGCTATGACGATGCCTTCGGCGCCCGCCCGCTCGCCCGCGTCATCCAGGACAACATCAAGAAGCCCCTGGCCGATGAAATCCTGTTCGGCGCCCTTGCGAATGGCGGCACGGTGCGGGTACTGCTGGACCGTGAGAAGGACCGGCTGGCCTTCGAGTTCGTGCCGGCGCAGGTCCGCGCCCCGGGGCCCAAGGGCCGCAAGCCGGCGCCCAAGGAAGGCGTCTAGGCCGGCGCGCCCAGATTTTGCCACACTGGATTACAGCACCGTAAAGTCACGGACAGCCGCTCTTTGGTTATGATCCATTCCTGCTTCAGGGAGAGGTCGTTCATGCGCATCCTGGCCGCCGCGCTTCTGCTTTCGGTTTCCGCCGCCGCTGCCCATGCCACCGAGGCCAAGACCGGCACAAACGTCGTGGAGTTCGACGTGCTCGCGGTGGCGGCTCCGCCCATGCTGCCCGGCGTCTGTGCCGTCAGCGGCATCACTTCCAAGGTCTGGGAAGGCGAGGCTTATCGCTTCGGCCAGCCGCTGCTGCTGAGCGTGCCCTGCGCCACCTATGGCCTGCTTCCGGCCAAGGCGCCCAGCGACGGCATCGTGCCGGTCAATGTGCGCTCGCTGCAGCAGTCGCGCCATGGCATCGCCCGCCTGACCGATGACGGAAAACTGCTCTGGCAGGACGGCGGCAAGAATTATGGCCTGTGGGGCCAGGTGGCGGGCTACCGCGTGCTGGACGTCCGCATGCTGCCGGCGATCCGCAGCTAGCGTCCGGCTTCCGCCGCCAGCAACTTCTTCATTTCCGCCGTGATCGAGGCCTGCTGCGCCACCAGGGTGCCGCCAGTATCGGCCTTGTAGAGTGCCTTGAGAAAGGCCATGTCGCCCGGCATCAGGCCCTTGATGCGGTTGTCCAGGTCGCAGGCCGGCACCAGCAGGTTGGCCACCGTCTCCATCTTCTCGCACTTATCGAAGGCCTTGGTCTGGGAGAGGATCACCAGCGCCAGATAATCGGCGACGGCGGCGAGTTCGTGGTAGCGCACCGTGTCCATTGAGGCCACGACGGTGACGGTGCTGAGATGGCTGTGAAGGCCATCGCGCAGCCGGTTGCCGGTGACGACGCGGTTGCCGCAGGAGCGCTGCACGTTCCTTACCCTGTCCGTCAGGGTGGAGGGGAGCACGGCCTTGAAGGGTGCTTTCAGGTCGCCGGTGCCCGTCTCGATGGAGCTCATGTCGATGCTCTCGCACAATGGCGACTGGTCTTTGGTGTCCTGCCGGACGACGCCTTTCTCGTCCTGGGTCTCGGTGCCGTACCAGGCCTGGATGGGATAGCGCACCTTGGCCACCTCCCTGGTCTGGGCGGGATCGTGCGGACCGAGCAGGACCGCGTCATGGGCGGCGATGTCGTCGAGCACCCCTTGCGGATCGGTGTCGAAGATCACCGTGGTGTTCAGCGCGCAGGGTTGCTTGTCCACCGGTGCCCCGATTTCCTGCGCCACCTGCAGGATCCGCCGCGTAACCGCGTCTCCCAGTTCGCGCGCCAGCCCCTGGGTCTTGAGGCAGATGGGGGCGTACCAGCGGGGAATCTTGCCGCTCAGGGCGGAAGGCTCGGTGAAGGTCTTGACGAATCCGGCCACCGCCGAGTCGGGGATCGTCGCGGCCTGGACCTTCACCGTCTCCGCCTCAAGCGGAGCCGGGGCGGCGGGCTGGGCGAAAACCGGGTTGATGAGGAAAATCGTGAGGGCTGCGGAGGCAGCCGGGATGAGCTTTTTCATCTTCATACCCCGCGCAAGGGTTGCCGATTCTTTGTCGCGCCCCGCCATGGCCGGGGCCAACGCGCATGCACGCTAGCACCAAAGCTGGACCGGCATCAGGGGGTCAGCGGTCCCGCTGCTCCTGCAGGCTTCGCTTCATGGCGCCGATGATTCGCTGGCGCTGCAGCAATTCGGGCCGCTCCGCGGCAGCGTAAAGCCCGGTCAGCAGGGCGAGGTCGATGTCGGACAGGTGGTCGACATGGTTGGCCGGATCGCAGCCATCGATCATCAGGTTGGCGATGCTGGGCACCGGCTGGCACCGGCCTTTCATCTGGCTCTGCGACAGGGTCTGCAAGGCGATATAATCGGCCAGCGTTCCCAGCTGCATGCCGGTCACCGCCGTGGCGTTCACCAGCACGGTAGCGGCACCCATCTCGGCGGTCTGGCCGGTGGAAAGTCGCGACAGCTGCGCCGGCACATAGGGCGGGCCGTCAAGCCCGGCATCCTCCCAGCTCTGGTCCAAGCTGGGCTTGCCGTTGTAGTCGCGCAGCAGGCCCGCATACCAGGTCTCGACCGGGTACTCGACCTTGGTCCGGCGCGTGCTGGAGATCATCAGATAGGGCGCGCGCGACGCCAGCGAGTCAAAGCTCTTCTGCGGGTCGGGCGTGACGATGATGCCAATATTAGGTACGCAGGGATCGCTGCGGTCCACCGGCGCGCCCACCTGCTGGGCGACTTCCTTTATGCGGTGCTCGACCAGCCAGGCCGCGACCGGGGTGAAGCCATAGACGTGGGGGCAAATCGGCTGCTTCCACTTGGCGAACTGGCCTTCCATGGACTGGGACTGCGCCAGGAGCGAACCCACCACCTGCCGTGCCACGCTGTCATCGCGGGCGGCCAGCGCCTCCGACGTGACTGTTTCCACCGGAATGTCCATCTGCGGCTGGGCGGAAGCGGAACTGGCGGTGACGGCGGCGAACAGCAGGCTGAGGCAAAGGCGGCGCATGACGGGTTCCCGGAAAATCACCCGCACGTTAACCCCGCGCCTGTCGCGCAAAAATCCCAGAATTGTATCGGCGGATGAACATCCGTTCAGGAATGGTTTGCATGAACGGCCGTGCAGGGTTGCACGGCTTTGTCGCGGCCGCCCCGCGGTGGGGGTTAATGCGAAATCTATCGCGTTGCGGGCGACAGGGCGGCGACAGGCCTCCATCGTCCGGCGACAGAGCTGGGTTCTACTCCTCGTCATTGAAACCCAACGGAGTATTCGTCATGACCCATCAGAACCGCGTTGCCACCATCGCCGCCGGCCATACCGAGAGCGTCAACACCGTCTTCCAGGTCTTCACCATCGCCCTGGTCGGCCTGTTCACGCTGGTGGCCCTGCTGGACGCCGCCGTCCAGCTCGTCTGAGCCGCGTGCGGAAAGAAGGCGGAGGGGCCTTCATTCCTTCAGAGGCTTTCCCGGTAATGCTCCATCTGCGGCGTGCCGGAAAAGAAGGGCGAGAGCAGGGCCCGCCATTGCAGGATGGCGGGGGATTCCCGGAAGCCCTGCATGTGCGCCTCGACACTGTCCCACCATACCAGCAGCAGGAAACTGTCCGGCGTCTCGATGCCCTGGCGCATTTCCAGTTTCCGGAAGCCCGGCGTGGCTTCCAGTAGTTTGCGCGCCTGGGCGAAGGCGGCGGCGAAATCGTCCGCCATGCCGGGTTTGATGGGAAAGACCGCGCGTTCCAGGATCACAGCGCGCCCCGGATTTTTGCCGCCACCGGCTCCAGCACGCTTGCCGCCACCATCTGCTTGCCGTGCGGCGCCAGCGTTACGCCTTCCCAGCGCGGAACGATGTGGAAATGGACGTGGAAGATGCTCTGGCCGGCGGGGGCGCGATTATACTGCTTGAGCAGGATGCCGTCGGGCGCCAGCGCCTTGTCCACCGCCTTCGCGATCCGCTGCACCGTCGCCATCATCGCCGCCAGCCCTTCCGGCGACAGGTCGAGAATGTCCGTGGCCGCTTCCCTGGGCACGACCAGCACATGGCCCTCGGCTTCCGGCATCACGTCCATGAAGGCGAGCGTCCTGTCATCCTCGAATACCTTCACGCAGGGGATCTCGCCGCGCAGGATCCTGGCGAAGATATTCTGATTGTCATACGCCATCGGGAAAGCGCCTCACAACAGGGAATGTCATGGCCCGCGAATCCGGGCCACCAAGCTTGGTTCCGGCGACATTCGCGGATAGCTGGGCGCCGCGTCAACCGGACAGAGGCCGGCTTTCACGTCCTGCGGAATGGCGAGGCCTTGGCCAGTTCCGCCATGTTCTCCTCCACCGCCACCCGTTCCGCCGCCAGGAAATTGTCCACCGCCCGCCGCAGGCCCGGATGGGCGATGAGGTGCGCGCTGTAGGTCGGCACCGGCATGTAGCCGCGCAGCAGCTTGTGTTCGCCCTGGGCACCGGCCTCCACCCGCTTCAGCTTCCGCGCGATGGCGAAGTCGATCGCCTGGTAATAGCAGGTCTCGAAATGCAGGAAGGGAACATATTCGCATGCGCCCCAGTTGCGGCCGAACAGCACGCCTTTGCCGAACAGGTTCAGCGCGCCCGCGATATGGCGCCCGTCCTTCTTCGCCATCACCAGCAGGGTCTGATGGGCCAGTCCCGCGCCCAGGCG
>CAZYGO010000078.1:0-5399 GCA_964647455.1 uncultured Rhizobium sp. | reverse complement strand
GGCGGCCGCACCGGTTACGCGCTGGACGATGACGAACTCTTCTTCCTCGGAAGGATAGGAAACCTGAACCTTCATCATGAAGCGGTCGACCTGGGCTTCCGGCAGCGCATAGGTTCCCTCGGTTTCGATCGGGTTCTGGGTCGCCATCACCACGAAGGGCTTAGGCACCGGATAGGTCTCACCGGCGATGGTGACCTGGCGTTCCTGCATCACTTCCAGCAGGGCGCTCTGCACCTTGGCTGGCGCGCGGTTGATTTCGTCGGCCAGCACCAGGTTGGCGAATACCGGCCCCAGCATGGTGGAGAAGTCGCCGCTTTTCTGGTTGTAGATGCGGGTGCCGGTAAGGTCGGAAGGAACCAGATCGGGCGTGAATTGGATGCGCTTGAAACTGCCCGACATCGCCCGCGCCAGGGTCGAGACCGTCAGGGTCTTGGCAAGGCCTGGCACGCCTTCCACCAGCAGGTGGCCGCCGGCCAGCAGGGCGATCAGTACCCGTTCCAGGAAATAATCCTGGCCGACCACGATCTTCTTCACCTCGTAAAGAAGATGCTCCAGTCCCGTGTGCGTCGCGTCGGTCATGCCATCACCCTGGTTTGTCTTGTTGTCTGGTGTCGTCAAAGGCGTCTAGAGCGGGTTTTCCCCCACTGCGCGTGCCGCATTCTCGATGGGCACCGCAAAGGCCATGCCGGCAAAGACGCGCTGGCCGGTCGGATTGTAAATGGCCGTGACGATCCCAACCACCTCGCCATCGCGATTGACGAGCGGCCCGCCGGAATTGCCGGGATTCACCGCCGCATCGAATTGGATGAGATTGGTCATCTTGGGTTTTTCCTTGTCGTCAGGATCAACGAATTCCCGCTTCAGACCGGAAATCACGCCGGATGAAATGGAAGGACCGATGCCGAAGGGGAAGCCTTCCGCCACCACCATGTCGCCTGGATTGAGATCGCGGGTCGAGGCCATGGTGGCGGGTTTGAGATCGTCCGGCTGCCGCTTGGCGCGGATCACCGCCAGATCGTTTTCAGGCTGCATCGAGACCAGGATGGCATCCGACTTGCTGCCGTCGAAGAATGTGATTTCCCAGCGGTCGGTGGAGCGGATGACATGCAGGTTCGTGAGGATGTCGCCCTTTTCGCTGATGACGACACCGGAGCCGGTTGAGTCGGGATGCGGCGTGGCATCGGCGGTCTGGGTGTCAGGCGCAGCACCTGGCGCGCTCGGCGCAGTCGGCGCCTTATTTTTGTTGTCCAGTTTTGGCGGCGAAGGCAGCTTGCCGGCCTTCTTGGCTTCAAGCGCTTCCTGTTTCTCGATCTCGGCCTTGTGTTCCGGCGAGAGATAGCCGTCCACGCGCACCAGCGAGGGGGCGATTATCGCGGCGGCGATGGTGCTCTGGTCCGGGCCCGGAGGGGTATTGTCGAGGGTATTCTTGACGGCGTTGTCGATGTCCCATTGTGTATAGACGGGGGGGCCGGGGTGAGCGAGATGCCAGACATAGAGGCTGGAAAGGCTTATTCCCACCGCCAGCAGCACCAGCGCGGTCGCCACCGCGGCGCGTGTCAGGCGACGGCGTTCCAGGAAGCTGCGCAAACCGCTCCAGCCACGGGCGAGAAGGCCAGGCCCCTGCGGTCCGGCAAACCAGTCGTCATACGGTAGTCCGGATTCGGATCCCCGGTCCGTCGTCCCGCGTGCCCGCCTGGCGCGGCTGTAAAGGGCCTTGCGTTTCATGGACGGTCCACCGGAAGAACCCGCGAAAAGCCTACGCCAGAACCGCCGGCTTGCAAAACCTTTGCATTGACTGATTGGTCGCAAAGTTTGTCGGGAATACAGGCGCAAAAACATTGGGCTGAAAACGATCTCCGCTTTTCGCGCGGGCGGAGTTCTGCTAGGTCCATCCGCCCGCCGCCAGACAGGCGCCGGAGCCGGTCGCCGAGCGCAATTTAGGATACTTTTCCTACAACGCGCCCCTCGGGGACCGACCAAAAAATAGGTGGGAGTTAGGGAATGTCGAAGGGTTTGAGCAGCGAAGAACGCGCCCGTCTGGAAGATGTAGGTTTCATGACCTGCATGACGCTGGTGCTGCTGGGCAATTATGCCCAGACCGGCCATTTCGGCGGCCCGCTGGCCTATACGCCGTTCAATGTCGCGATGCACTTGGCCGGCCCCGACCAGGGTGGCTTGCGCTACGACATCCGCCGTCCCAAGCATCCCTTCGGTGACAAATTCATGATGGCGGCCGGCCACAGCGTGCCGACCTGTTACGCCCTTTGGATGGTGCTGGGCCAGGCGATGGAGCGTCGCTTCAAGAATACCGGCGATAAGAAATATCATGTCGATCCGGAAGTCGCGATCCTGCCCATCGATGCTCTGGGCTTCCGACGCAACCATGAGCCGCTCAAGACCCTGCTGCAGGAGCATGGGTTGCAGGACGACCCGCTTTTCGCCCAGGCCAAAGCGCGTGGCATCAAGGCGCTGGCTGGCCATGCCGAAAGCATCGACGTCACCAATGACACCAATGGCGGCCCCTCCGGCGTGGGTGTCGCAACGGCGGCAGGCAAGGCGGCCTTTTGGGACATGGTGGGCGCCCCGCTCGACGGCGGACCCAAGGTCGTTGCCTTTGAGGGCGAATTTGCGATGACCGAGGGCCATGCCCAGGAGGTAAAGACGCAAGCCATGGCGATGCAGGTGGGCAAGCGCCTGCGCATCGTGCTGTCGGACAACAACGCCGGCATCGACGACAGCCTGCTGGGTGGCGTGATTTCCAACAAGCTCACCGGCTACAATATCCGGGAGCAGTGGTCCAGCTACGGCTGGAACGTGATCACGGTCGAGGATGGCGGTGATTATGCCCAGATCGTCCGGGCCATGATCGAGATGGAGGAATGGGATGCTGGCGACCGCCGCCCCTTGATCACCATCGCCAAGACCACCAAAGGGTATTGGCCTGGTGCGGTGAATGGCGGCCTCGGCGGCGTCAAGCAGATCACGGGCTACAAGAGCCATCCCTACAGCCAGAAGATGAACTCGGAATATTTCCTCGCCCTGGCCGAGAGTTTCGAGAAGCGCTACGGCATCCAGTTCGAAGGCATCCGCAATGGCGCTGTCAGCGATCCCAAGCAGCGCCTGATCCAGTTCAAGACCAACATCGACAAGGTCATGAGCGTTCTGGACCAGAACGGGTTGGGCGACTGGGTTGCCGACCGTCTGGTGCAGATCGGCGATCTGGTACGGGACGACGAAAAACTCAATATCGACAACAAGAGCGATCCGTTTCAGGACGAACGCCTGCGCGTCGCCAACCTGCCGGTCGAAACGCAGAAAGTGACGGCGAAGAACGATATTTCCGGCGCGGAGAAGGAAGTTTCCATCACT
Source organism: uncultured Rhizobium sp. (assembly GCA_964647455.1). Classification (GTDB taxonomy): domain Bacteria; phylum Pseudomonadota; class Alphaproteobacteria; order Micropepsales; family Micropepsaceae; genus Rhizomicrobium. The sequence goes on along the minus strand of CAZYGO010000078.1, from coordinate 2,030 downwards.
CTGTTCGAGCCGGCCGGCAAGTCTTGGGGCGCCCGCCGCGCCATTTCCGAAGTCATCAAGTGGATGAACTTCGTCACCGGCAATCGCTTTATCACTCTGGCGGCGGATCTTTCGGAATCCATCAATGTCGAGCATGGCGCTCTGTGGGGCCATTACGATCCGGAAGAGAATCCGCGCGGCACTCGCGTCAAGGCCGCGATCCAGGAAGCGGGCAATGTTTGCTCCGCCATTGGTCTGGTTAGCCAGTCGGCCAGCGTGGATCCGGAAAAATTCTCCGGCGTCTGGGCGCTGTCGGGCACCTATGGTGCCTTCACGCCGCTGATGTATACCCCGGCCCGCGTGTGGAGCCAGCAGAACCAGGACACCCGCTTCCGCATGGGCGTGCTGCACATTCTGGCCGGCCATTCCGGCCCCGAAACGGCCGCCGACGGGCGTACCCATTTCGGCATTTTTGCAACCCAGGTGTGGAAGCTGTTCCCGCGCCAGCAGACCATCCATCTGAACTTCTGGGACTATAACGACGTCGCTGCCGGTTATTTTGCCGCTGCCGAGATCGCTGCTCGCAACCCCAAGGTCGGCCTGATTTCCATCGAGGTCGCCCGCCCCGACAATCCGGTGGCTGATCGCAGCCAGTTCGCGGACAAGGACATCAAGGCTGCCGCCAAGGGGTTTTACGTCATTCGCGATTTCACGCCGGGCAAGCCGAAGCAGGGTTATGTCCTCTGCCAGGGTGCGTCCTCGACCGTGAACACGGTCAGGCTTCTGAAGCGTATCGACGAAGCCGGACTGAATGTGAAGATCATCTCCTGCATCAGCGAGGAATTGTTCGATTTTCAGAGCCAGGCCTACCGTGACAGCGTGCTGCCGGCCGAAGCGGGCTTCGATGCCATGGTCGTCTCGACCGGCACTCGCCGGGTCTGGCCCTACAAGTTCCTGGGACCGCTGACGGACGAGTATTCGCTGACGTCCGACTGGGACCACCAGTGGTTGACCAGCGGTCTGGAAGCGGAGGTGATCGCTGAGGCCCATCTGGACCCCGAATCCATCTTCAAGGGCATCGAACGCTTTGCCAGGGATCATGCTGCCCGTCTGAACCGGCAGAACAGTGCCTTGGCCAAGGCGGTGGCGGAATAGCCTTCACGCCGGCGCGGCGGCCCCGCTGCTGGCTGGCGCAGGGTCTGGGAAAAGGTGGATAACCCCCGGCTTTTCGCTGGTATTTGGGCTACCGACGCGGGCGGTTTTGGGGGGATTGGGGTTTAATCGGGTTACACTCTGTTCACCGCCTCCAAGTTTGCGGCGTAAAGGATTGCCAATCCCTCCAAAGCGTTATAGCTATTACTCAGACAAATAAGGGGTGGTCTGGCCGCCCATCTTCGCCAGGGGAGGCGACGACCATGAACCGCAAGGCCGCCGTGCTGGCTTTGGGCGCAGCTCTGCTGCAGGGCGCGGTATTGTGCGCTGTCGCGGCGGCGGCGGATTCCCCGGTGCCGGCCGGCCATCCCAAATTCGCTTCCGACATTGCCCCGGTCTTCAACAAATATTGTATCGGCTGCCATTCGGGCGCCCAGCCCAAGGGCGACATGCTGCTGAAGTTCAAGGATGAGGACGACGCCCGCAGCCGCAACGCCAATGACGAATTCTGGAGCAAGGTTGCCGACGAGCTTTCCAGCGGCCGCATGCCGCCGGCGGCGGTGAAGAACCGCCCCAGCGACGGCGAGCGCAAGCTGCTGGTGGACTGGATCAACAACGACGTCCTGACCATGGCCGGCAAGCCCGATCCGGGGCCGCTGGTGGTGCACCGCCTCAACAACCGTGAATACGCCAACACCATCCGCGAACTGCTCTACCTGCCGGCAAGCTATGATCCCGTGGCCGATTTCCCGGCCGACGAGCGTGGCGACGGCTTCGACAACAACAGCGACACGCTCGTCATCTCGCCCGTGCTGATCGAGCACTATCTCGATGCGGCTGAAAAATCCGTTCGCCGCTCCTTCAAGCCGCTGGATGAGGACAAGGGCGTTCTCTCCGCC
>CAZYGO010000077.1:0-7238 GCA_964647455.1 uncultured Rhizobium sp. | reverse complement strand
GTGCGCGCCATGCGCAGCAGCGACGTGATCGGCCGCACCGCCGGCAACAAGTTCGGCGTGATCCTCAAGAACTGCTCCCAGCGCGAGGTCGCCATCGTCGCCGGGCGGCTGCGCGCCGCGGTGCGCGGCAGCGCCGTCGAGACGCGGGCCGGCCAGGTCTCGGCCACCTGCTCGGTCGGCGCGGTCTGGCTGCCGGCCAGTGCCGCCACCAGCCAGGAAGCCATGCTGCGCGCCGAGAATGCGCTGGAGCGGGCCCGTGCCGGCGGCCGCGACGGCTTCATGGTCTATGAGCACAGCGCCCAGAAGGAATCGGCCCGCATCCGCCAGATGTCGGTGGCCGACGAGGTGATCGCGGCGCTGAAGGAAGACCGCCTCAAGCTCGCCTATCAGCCCATCGTGCACGCCAAGACCCGCAAGGTCACCCATTACGAGGCCCTGCTCAGGATGGAGCGCCGCGACGGCGAGATCGTCTCGGCCGGCTATTTCGTCCCCGCCGCCGAGCAGCTGGGCCTGGTCCATCTGGTGGATCGCTTCGCCCTGGAAACCGTGGTGGCCAGGCTGAAGGCCCACAAGTCCATCACCCTGGGCGTCAACGTCTCAGGCACCGCCGCTGGCGATCCCGCCTGGCTGCAGAGCTTCATCGATCATGTCCGCGCCAACCAGGAGGTGGCCAGCCGCCTGATCGTGGAACTGACCGAGACCGCCGCCCTGCATCATTTCGAGGAGAATGCCCGCTTCGTCAGCCAGCTGCGCGAGCTGGGGGTGCGGGTGGCGATCGACGATTTCGGCGCCGGCTATACCAGCTTCCGCAACCTGCAGCTGATGCATGTGGATGTGGTGAAGATCGACGGCTGCTATGTGAAGAACCTGTCGGAATCGCCCGAGAACCAGATTTTCGTGCGCACCCTGGTGGGGCTGGCGAAGAACTTCAACATGCGGGTGGTGGCCGAATGGGTGTCGTCGGACGCCGACGCCTTCCTGCTGCAGAGCTTCGGCGTGGACTATTTCCAGGGCTACCATTTCGGCGAGCCGGTCATTGACCCCGATTGGGGTCAATAATCGTATTTGCTTCCCCCTCTGTCCGCCTCGCGGCGCCCCCGCGCGCGAAGCGCGCAAGAGAATGGGGCGCCTGCCGGCGGACATCTCCCCCCGCTGGCGGCTTCGCCGCGCAGGGGGAGAAAGTCGGTGCCTGCTGATGGTCGCCCGGCGGAATGCCGGGCTCGAGATTTCTGAAACTGCGAAAGCCGGCGCTAGCGCGCGACTGTCGCCGCCTGCTTGTCCCAGACGCTGACTTGCGTGGCGCCGTTTTCATGTACCATGACGCCGTATTTGGCGGCGTCGGACTCGAAGTCCAGGAGCCAGCCGGTGCGAAGGTGCTGCGCCTTGACGAAACGGGCGGGGTGGCAGGGCTGGGTTTCCAGGCAATAGCGGCGCAGCGACAGCTGGGCGAAGCCCTGTGCCTCGCGCTGGCTCATCGGCGCCAGGCAGCCGCCCAGCGCGAGAACGGACAGAAGAAAGAGCCCCCCGGATGAAGGGCCCCGGAGCGTGTCCCGAAGAATGGCGAAGCGATTTTTCAACGAGCCACGCGACAGGAAGACAAGGTCATTTCTTGGCCAGCTCCGCGAGCTGCTTGCGCATGGCTTCCATTTCCTGCTTCAGCGCATCCACTTCGCTGGACGCCGGCTTCTCCGCGGTCTCGGCCTTGGGCTTGGCCGCGCCGCCGCCGCCCATCGCGAAGGGCGACCACATCGCCATGGCATTCTCGAACAAAGCGAGGTTCTGGCGGGTGAGGTTCTCGACCATCTGGTTGCCGCCGCCCAGCGCCTGGGCGATGCGGTCGCGCAGCTCGCCCTGGTTCTTGGTGAAGCTTTCCATGCTCATGTCGAGGTAGCCGGGCACGAAGGCTTGCAGGGAGTCGCCATAGAAGCGGATCAGCTGGCGCAGGAACTTGATCGGCAGCAGGTTCTGGCCCTTGGCCTCTTCCTCGAAGATGATCTGGGTGAGGACCGAGCGTGTGATGTCCTCGCCGGTGCGGGCGTCCTGGACTTCGAACTCGGTGCCTTCCTTCACCATCGCGGCGAGATGGTCGAGCGTCACATAGGACGATGTCTGGGTGTTGTAGAGACGCCGGTTGGCGTACTTCTTGATGACGACCGGGCTTTCGCCCTTGGTTTTTTCTTCCGACACGATACCCACCCCGCTACGCGCCTTTCCCCCGAAAGGCTTGCGGTGCAACAAACATCACTATGTCGCTTCCGTAAAGCGCAATTTTAGCACATGCAGCAAAAACATGCTGCGCAGCAATTTTGCAAGCTATTGAAAAACAAACGCGATTCCGTGCGCTCGCATTTGCGGGATTTTGCGCTACATAGGGCGGGGTTTGGCGGAGAATTTCATGACCGATGTGGTGATCGTCTCGGGCGCGCGCACGCCCGTGGGTTCCTTCCTGGGTGCTTTTGCCGGCGTTCCGGCCCACAGGCTGGGCGAGGTGGCGATCCGCGCCGCGCTGGAGCGGGCAAAGTTGACGGGCGAGGAAGTCAGCGAAGTGATCCTGGGTCAGGTGCTCACCGCCGCCCAGGGCCAGAACCCCGCCCGCCAGGCCTCCATCGCCGCCGGACTGCCGATCGGCACGCCGGCCTGGGGCATCAACCAGGTCTGCGGCTCGGGTCTGCGCGCCGTGGCGCTGGGCGCCCAGGCCATCGCCCAGGGCGACAGCAAGATCGTGGTCGCGGGCGGGCAGGAGAGCATGAGCCTTTCCACCCATGCCGCCTATCTGCGCGCCGGGCAGAAGATGGGCGACGTGGCAATGGTGGACACCATGATCCGCGACGGGCTTTGGGACGCCTTCAACGGCTATCACATGGGCACCACGGCGGAGAATGTCGCCAAGGAGTTCGGCATCACCCGTGAACAGCAGGATGCCTTCGCCGTCGCCAGCCAGAACAAGGCCGAGGCGGCGCGCAAGGCCGGCCGGTTCAAGGACGAGATCGCGCCCGTCACCGTCAAGGGCCGCAAGGGCGACACGGTGGTCGATACCGACGAATATATCCGCGATGGCGCCACCATCGAGGCTATGGCGGGCCTGCGCCCCGCCTTCGACAAGGCCGGCACGGTGACGGCAGGCAATGCCAGTGGCCTCAATGACGGCGCCGCCGTCCTGGTGCTGATGAGTGCGGCGGACGCCGCCGCGCGCGGCCTCAAGCCCCTGGCTCGCATCGCCAGCTGGGCGCAGGCGGGCGTCGATCCCAAGGTGATGGGCACGGGCCCGATCCCGGCCTCGCGCAAGGCGCTGGAAAAGGCGGGCTGGAAGGCCGCCGATCTCGACCTGATCGAGGCCAACGAGGCCTTCGCCGCCCAGGCCTGCGCCGTCAACAAGGACATGGGCTGGGATACGGCCCGCGTGAACGTCAATGGCGGCGCCATCGCCATCGGCCATCCCATCGGCGCCTCGGGCGCCCGGGTATTGACCACGCTGCTATTCGAGATGGGCAGGCGCGATGTGAAGAAGGGCCTGGCGACATTGTGTATTGGCGGTGGGATGGGGATTGCCCTCTGCGTCGAGCGCTAGCTGACAATAAGTGCATTGCAGCAACAACTCTGCGGTTGAACCCACCGCCTTTTGCCGCCTTAATTGTTACGGCTCATAGCGGGAGAAAATCATGGCACGGGTGGCAGTGGTCACGGGCGGCACGCGCGGCATCGGCGAAGCGATCAGCGTCGCGCTGAAGAATGCCGGCTACACCGTTGCGGCGAACTATGCCGGTAATGACGAGCGGGCAAAGGCCTTTACCGACAAGACCGGCATCAAGGCCTGCAAATGGGACGTGGCCGATTTCGATGCCTGTGTCGCGGGCGTGAAGCAGGTGGAGGCCGAGCTCGGCCCGGTCGAGATCATCGTCAACAATGCCGGCATCACCCGCGACGGCACCATGAAGAAGATGAGCCGCACCGCCTGGGACGAGGTGCTCGATACGAACCTGGGCGGCTGCTACAATATGTGCAAGGCGGCCTGGGACGGCATGAACGAGCGCAAGTTCGGCCGCATCGTCAATATCGGCTCGATCAACGGCCAGGCCGGCCAATATGGCCAGGTGAATTACGCCGCCGCCAAGTCCGGCATCCATGGCTTCACCAAGGCGCTGGCCCAGGAAGGCGCCCGCGCCAACATCACCGTCAACGCCATCGCCCCCGGTTACATCGACACCGACATGGTGGCGGCGGTGCCGACCGACGTGCTGGCCAAGATCGTGGCGAAGATTCCGGTCGGGCGGCTGGGCCGGGCCGACGAGATCGCGCGGGCGGTGCTGTTCCTGGTGGCCGATGAAGCCGGGTACAACACGTGTTCGACGCTGTCGATCAATGGCGGCCAGCATATGTACTAGCGCGGGTCTTTTGCGTCGTGAGTTCGTCGCGCCTTCGCTCATGTACTAGTTGTACACATCGCTCGGCGCTCCTGCTCACGCCACAAAACCCCTCGCGCTAGAAAGACTGGTTGATGCACTGGTTTTCGGATGAATGGTGGAAATGGGCTCTTGCGGTACTTTTCGCGGCAGCTTTTTTCATTGACCTGAAAGCTGGAAAAACCATTTGCTTCCCATACGCGACGGTCGAGCGGGACGACCATCCGGTTGGTTTTTGGCTGGCCTTGGCATTTACGGCAACTCTTGCGCTTTTTTGCTTGTATGGTGCCATTTTCGATTGATCGGCCCCTTCGACAAGTTCCGAGCCAGCCTATAATAACCGCCCCATGATCTCTTCCCTCACCGCCGAAAAGCTGACGGTGCAGCGCGGTTCGCGCCGCCTGGTCGAGGGCCTGTCCTTTACCGTCAAGGCCGGGCAGGCGCTGGCGCTGGAAGGGGCCAATGGCGCCGGCAAGACCTCGCTGTTGCGCCTGCTCGCGGGCTTCCTGCCGGCGGCGGCGGGCCGGGTGGTGCTGGCGGAAGGGCCCACGGAAATCAGCGAGCCTGAGGAACGCGGCAAGCATGTCGGCTGGCTGGGCCATCACGATGCGCTGAAGGCGTCGTTCACCGTTTCCGAGCAGTTGGCTTTCTTCGGCAAGCTCTATGGCCGCAAGGACGATCATGCCGCCCTACTGGAACAGGTCGGCCTGTCGCGACAGGCGGAACTGCCCTGCCGCTATCTGAGCGCCGGGCAGCGGCGGCGGCTGGCGCTGGCGCGGTTGCTGGCTTCACGGCGCCCGCTCTGGCTGCTGGACGAGCCTTTCGCCGCGCTCGACACCGCGGGCAAGGGGCTGGTGGCGCGGCTGATCGCGCTGCATTGCGGAGAGGGCGGCCTGGTGATCGCCGCCACCCATGACCCGCTGGGCCTTGGCAACGAGGTTCTGAAGCTGTGACGCCCTTTCTGGCTCTTCTCGCACGCGATCTGCGCCTCTCGGTGCGCGAAGGCGGCGGCTTTGGCCTGGGACTGGGCTTCTTCGCGCTGGTGGCGACGCTGGTGCCGCTGGGCGTGGGCTCCGATCTCGCGCTGCTGGCCCGGGTGGGCGGCGGCATCCTCTGGGTGTGCGCGGTGCTGGCGTCGCTGCTCTCGCTCGACCGCATGTTCCAGGCCGATTACGAGGACGGTTCGCTCGATCTCATCGCCCTCTCGCCCCTGTAGCTGGAAAGCGCCTGCGCCGCCAAGATTCTGGCGCACTGGCTTTCCACCGGCGCGGCCCTGACCCTGCTGGCACCCGTCCTCTCCATCTTTTTCGGCCTGCCGGGTCCGGCGGTGCAGGCCCTGGTCCTGTCGCTCGCCATCGGCACCCCGGCGGTCAGCGCCGTGGGCGCCATCGGCGCCAGCCTGACGCTTTCCTTGCGGCGCGGCGGGCTGCTCCTGCCCCTGATCGTGGGCGTGCAGCTGGTTCCGGCCATGATCTTCGGCCCAGGCATGGTGCTGGAGGCGCAGACCGGGCTGGCCAATGGCGCGGTGGGTTTCCTGGCGGCTTTTTCGCTGGCCGCGACCCTGCTAAGTCCCTTTGTTGCCGCCCTGGGCGTGCGCCTCAATCTGGCCGGATAACAGGATAAGATAGCGCCCGATGTTCGACTGGCTGTTCCGCTACGCCAATCCCGCCCGCTTCATGTCCCTGTCGGGCAGGCTGCTGCCCTGGCTGGCGGCGGCAACCGGGCTGCTTTTGGCGGCCGGGCTGTATCTGGGCTTCACCGCCCCGCCCGACTATCAGCAGGGCCGCACGGTGCTCATCATGTTCATCCATGTGCCCGCCGCCACGGTGATGGAGATGGCCTATATCGCCATCGCCGTCTGCTCGCTGTTCTCGCTGGTCAACCGCCACATCCTGGCCGACGTCGCCGCCCGCACCGCCGCGCCCCTGGGCCTTGTCTTCACGGCGCTGGCGCTGGTCACGGGCGCGCTCTGGGGCCGGCCGACCTGGGGTACCTACTGGCAGTGGGACTGGCGCATGACCTCCACCCTGGTCGAGCTCTTCCTCTATCTCGGCTATATCGCGCTCTGGAACGCCATCGAGGACGAGACCAGGGCGGCGCGCGTCTGCGCCGTGCTGGCGCTGGTGGGGGCGGTGAACATTCCCATCATCAAATTCTCGGTGCAGTGGTTCGCCTCGCTGCACCAGGGCGAAAGCATCATGAGCGGTGGCCTTTCACCGGTCTTCCTCTGGCCGCTGCTGCTGATGATCACGGGATATGTGCTGCTGTTCGCGGTGCTCTGGCTGGTGCGCATCCGCACCGTGATCCTGGAGCGGCGCGTGCGCAGCCTGATGCAGGAGGACGCGGCATGAGCATGGAACTGGGCGCCTATGCCGCCTTCATCTGGCCGGCCTATGGCGTCACCGTCCTGGCGCTGGGCGGCCTGGCGCTATGGGCCTGGGCAAGCTGGCGCTCGGTCAAGGCGAAGCTGGCGGCACTGGAGCGGAAATGAAGCGGCTGGTTTATATCCTGCCCGTGCTGGGCTTCCTGGCGATCGCGGGCTTTCTCTTCCGCAGCCTCTTCACCGGCGGCTCGACCGCGCTGCCATCGCCGCTTGTCGGCAAGCCGGTGCCGCAGATGACGTTGGCCGCGCTTGATGGACAGACGGAAGGCTTCGGGCCGGGCGATCTTGCCACCGGCAAGGTGATCCTGGTCAACGTCTTCTCCTCCACCTGCATTCCCTGCCGCGAGGAAGCGCCGGTGCTGAACCAGCTGGCGAAGATGCCGGGCATGACGCTGTACGGCTTTGTCTGGCGGGACAAGCCGGAGAATGCGCGGCGCTTCCTCGACGAGCTGGGC
>CAZYGO010000076.1:0-3190 GCA_964647455.1 uncultured Rhizobium sp. | reverse complement strand
GAACGCCGGCACCGGAATGCCGCGCTGGGCCGCCGTCGAAACCACCTTGCGCCAGCCCTTCTGCGCCTTCTTGATCTCGCCGCGGAAATAATCGTCGAGCAACAGGTTCGTCAGCTTAGGATTCTTGTCGTACGCTTCCTTGATCTTGCCGAGGAAACGCGAGCGGATGATGCAGCCGCCGCGCCACATCAGCGCGATGCCGCCGTAATTCAGGTTCCACTTGTATTCCGTGGCCGCCGCGCGCATGAGCATGTAGCCCTGCGCGTAGCTGATGATCTTCGAGGCATAGAGCGCGCTCTTGATGTCTTCGATGAACGCCTTTTTCTTTTCCGGATGCGCCGCGATGCTGGTAAGCGCGGGACGCGGGCCCTTCAGCTTGCGCGCCGCTTTCACGCGGTCTTCCTTCAACGCCGAAACGCAGCGCGAATACACGGCTTCGGCCATCAACGTGATGGGAATGCCGAGATCCTGCGAATTGATGACCGTCCATTTGCCGGTGCCTTTCTGGCCGGCAGTGTCGAGAATCTTGTCCACGAGCGGAGTGCCGTCGTCATCTTTCTTGGCGAGAATGTCGCGGCTGATTTCGATCAGGTAACTGTCGAGATCGCCCTGGTTCCAATCGGCGAACACATTGTGCATTTCGTCGGCGCTCAGGCCGAGGCCGTGCTTCATGATGTTGTAGGCTTCGCAGATGAGCTGCATGTCGCCGTACTCGATGCCGTTGTGCACCATCTTCACATAGTGACCGGCGCCTTGTTCGCCCACCCAATCGCAGCAGGGCGCGCCGCCATCGACTTTGGCGGACACCGCCTGGAAGATTTCCTTCACGTGCGGCCACGCAGCCGGCGAACCGCCGGGCATGATGGACGGGCCGCGGCGCGCGCCTTCTTCACCGCCGGAAACGCCGGTGCCGATGTAAAGCAGTCCCTTGCTCTCGACGTATTTCTGGCGTCGATTCGTGTCGTCGAAGAGGGAATTGCCACCATCGATGATAATGTCGCCCGCTTCGAGGTGGGGGATGAGCTGGTCAATGAACTCGTCCACCGGCTTGCCGGCCTTCACGAGCATCATCACGCGGCGGGGCTTTTTCAGCTTCGCCACCATTTCTTCAATGGAGTGCGCGCCAACGACTTTCGTGCCTTTGGCTTCCTTGGCCAGAAATTCGTCCACCTTGGAAGTGGTGCGGTTGTAAGCGACCACCGTGTAGCCGTGGTCGTTCATGTTCAGGATGAGGTTCTGGCCCATCACGGCCAGACCAATTAATGCGAGATCCGCTGTAGCTTCCATTTTGAATCCAGTAAAAAAGGAAACCATACAAAAGTGGGCCGCTTCCGCCAGGAGATTTTTTTATCGGGAAATCCGCCAATACCTTGCCGAATGTTATGTTCAAAGGAGTTCCAATACCCGATGCAGCTCCGCATCGGTATTGTAAAAGTGAGGCGAGAGCCGGATGTAACGCTGGCCGTTCCGGTCCGTTCGCAGCGAAGTCGTGATTTTGGCCTCGGTCAGCTTCTGGTGCAGCGCCCCCATGTCCGCATCGGGCTTGAAGAGGGTGACGATGCCGCTGGCATTCTCCGGGCCGGCCTCGGCTTGCAACACGGAATAGCCTTTCTCCTTCAGGGCGGGCACCAGCAGGGCGCGTTTGCGCAACAATTCCGCCGCGATGTTGTCCGGGCCGATCTCGGCAATCAGGCCCAGCGCGGCGTGCAGGCCGACCAGGCCCAGGAAGTTGGGCGATCCGGCTTCGTAACGCGAAGCGTCCAGCCGGAACTTCATTTCTTCCTGCGCCACGAAGCTCGGGCACTTCACGTTGTGCCAGCCGTATGTGCTGGGATGCAGCTGTTCCTGCACGGAGCGGCGCACGTAAAAAATTCCGGCGGCACACGGTCCCAGCAACCATTTGTGCGAGTCGGCGGCCAGAAAATCCACATGGCTTGTCGGGGTCGGGAATGCGCCGACGGTCTGGATGCCGTCCACACAAAAGAGAATGCCGCGTTGCTGCAGGTATTCGCCAATGCCGCGCACATCAATTCGGTAACCGGCCACAAAATGACACGAGGCCAGCGCCACCAACCGCGTTTGTTCATCCACCTGGCCCTTCACGTCCACCGTGCGAATGCGTCCGTATTCGCGAATGTTCAGAAAGCGCACCTCGACACCGCGATCCGCCAGCGCCATCCAGGGGTACACATTCGAAGGATAATCGTCGAAATACACGACCACATTATCGTTCTTGCGGAACGTCAGGCCGGCGGCCACGTAACTCAGCGCCAGCGACGTGGGGCCGACGAGTGCGATTTCTTCCGCCGTCGCGCCGATGAGGCCGGCGGCCCGTTCGCGGGTTTCGCGCGTCAACTGAATGGGCAACACTTCCTCCTGGTCCCCAAGCGAGCAATCGCGCGCATACTTTTCCATCGCTTCCACCACGCGCCGGGGCAGGGGACACACGCCCGCGTGGGCGAGAAAGATTTTCTCGCGCGTCACGGGAAATTCGTGCTGGCGCAATTCTTCGTTCGAAAGGATTTCGGACAACGTCATGACCGAAGGTTAAGCCGAGGGCGGGGGAAGCTGCATCAGAAAAATTCAGCCCCAACGGCGGCGAGGGTTACTGTAGCAGATCGTTATACTGTTTGAAGTAACCAATGTAGAACAGGATAATTTGCGACGCCACGCCCAGCATGATGCCGAGCGTCAGGACGGTGGTGGCAATGAAGACGAAGACTTTCAACCGGCGCGATCCTTCCTCCTGGAACAGCCGGTGCAGCCGCATCAATGATTCATCCAATTTGCCACTGATTTCGCCCGAATGATAGAGGTTGGCGAAAAGCTCGGGAAACACGAGGGCATTGGCCACCATTTCCGACGGGGTCCGGCCGGCAGCCAGCGCCGGCCCCCAGCTTTCAACCTCGCGGCGAATGACGGAGGAGCCGCACGAGTTCGATGCCATGTTCCACGCCTGAATGGTGGTGACGCCGGACATGATCAGCGCTTCCAGCGTGGCCGCGAGCCGGGCCAGGGCCAGTGAACGCTGGGCCTTGCCGAGGATGGGGACCAAATGGATGAACGATTCCATCAGCGAACGCCAGGCTTCTCCATGCCGGCTCTGGAAGGCGAGGATGATGAGAAAGACCAGCCCCCACAACCCGCCATAAACCACAGCTTTTTCAATCAAAAATGGCAGGAACGCGCT
>CAZYGO010000075.1:0-5703 GCA_964647455.1 uncultured Rhizobium sp. | reverse complement strand
GAGGCTGACGGGTTGGAGAGCGGCTTTGGGCGTTGGCTGGGATTGCGTGGAAGCGGCGACGGCGACCGAGCCGCGGGCGTTCTGGAAGGGGAAGCTTTTGACCACGCCCACAATGACGCTGTTGAAGCTGTCGCCATTGGCCTTCACCTGGGCGGCGATCTGTTCGATCGCCTGGCGGTCGGTGCCCTGGATGCCGCGGCCCAGCGCATAGGACAGCACCTTGCGGATCACCGCCTTGCGGAAATCGTCCTTGCGGGTCTCCAGCACCTGGCGGAACTCGGCCGGGGTGGTGAACTTCCTGCCGTTGATCTCGCCGGAGACGTCGATCGCGATGCCGTTCTCCTGGCTGCGCCAGGCGCCGTTGCCGGCATAGTTCTCCAGCGCGAAGCCATAGGGCTCCATGCGGGCATGGCAGCCGGCGCAGACCGGGTTGGTGCGGTGCTGCTCGAAGATCTGGCGGGTGGTGCCGGTGAGCGGGTGGTTGTCGTCAACCTTCAGCGCCGGCACGTCGGGCGGCGGCGGCGGGATCTTCTGGTTGAAGAGGTTCTCCAGGATGTACTTGCCGCGCACCACCGGCGAGGTGCGAAGCCCCGTGCCCAGCGGCTTGGAGGTCAGCGTCAGGATCGAAGCCTGGGTGATCAGGCCGAAGCGCCGGGCCGGATCAAGCTGGACCTTCTGGAACTCGTTCCCGGTGACGTTCGGGATACCATAGAGCTTGGCCAGGCGTTCATCGACGAAGCTGTAGTCGCCGTCCAGCAGGTCGGTGATGGGCCGGTTGTTGGCGACGATATAGTTGAAGAAATGCTCGGTCTCGCCCTTCATCGAGGCGGCCATGGCCTTGTCGAGATTGGGGGTCTGTTCCAGGCCGCGGATCTCCAGCCACTGGCCCATGAAGTCGTTGGTCAGCGAGACCGCCTTGGGATCCTTGAGCATGCGCGCGACCTGCGCGTCCAGGTTCTGGCGCAGCGTGCCGGCCTTGGCCTGGGCGAAGAGCTCGTCGTCCGGCATGGTCGACCAGAGGAAGTAGCTCAGCCGCGACGCCAGCTGGAACTCGGTCAGCTGGAAGACCTTGCCCGTCCCGTCCGGATGCGGGTCCTGCTCCAGGCGGAACAGGAAGTTCGGGGACAGAAGCGATGCGCGGATGGCGAGCGCCGTCGCTTCGGACATGGATTCACCGGCATGGGCGAAAGAAAGGGCGGCGAACTTCATCACACCGTCCACCTCTTCCTTGGTGACGGGACGGCGCCACGCCCGCGGCAGGAAAGCCTCGATATTGATGCGAACCTTGGCCTGGCTGTCGGCGAAGTCAGCCTTGAAGTTCTTGCTGGCGTCCAGAATCTTCTGGGCCGGAACGGCGGAGAGAACGCCCTTGTCCTCATCCAGCGGCTTGAAGGAGCGGCGAACGGATTTTTCAGCCGCATCGAGATAATGCTCGATCAGCACGGGCGAGATGACGAGGGTGTCGCTGTTGTTGTCGAAGCCGTCGCCGCGCTCGTCGGCCGGGAAATCGGCTACGGGATCGTAGCTCGCCGGCAAATAGAGCAGTTCGCGGATGGTGTTGGCGTATTCGCGGTTGTTGAGGCGGTGCACCACCAGCGGCCCCGGATCGGGCTTGCCCGCCATGGTCAGGACGTCGTTGTTGATCCAGTCCACCAGCAGCTTGCGCTCGCCATCGCTGGGCCGGTTCTTCACCGCCGCCGGCGGCATGCGGCCGCTGGAAAGCTCGTCGGCGACCTTGCTCCAGAACTCGTCATTGGCGTTGCGGCCGCGGGCGTCGTCCTCGTCCTTGAACTTCAGCAGCATGTCGCCCTTGGGCTGGGCGCCCGAATGGCAGCCGACGCAATATTTGTTGAAGACCGGGGCAATGTCGGAATCGAATTTGGGATGGCTGGCCGGCACCGGCGAATCCGCCGCCACAGCGACCGCGCACAAAACTGCGCCCTGCAGCAGGGCTGCGCCCAAAGCCAGCAACGCGGCCTTGCGGTTCACCGGATATCGCCTTCCTGGCACGGGGTCGAACCCCGGTTATTGTCCGAGCATGGAGTACAATGATTTCACCGCTCCGGCTAGGGCTTGGTTGCCAGGATGGTGATCCGCGAGAGGGCCTCCTGCTCCGCGGGAAGCGACTGCCGCCCGGCGGGCATCTCGTTGACCTTGAGGATATAGGCGACCACCGAAGCCGCTTCGTCCGGTTTGAGCGTACCGGGCGCGTTCTCCGGCATGGTGCGGCTGATCACCCCAAAGAGATCGCCGGCGGAACGGGCATTCCACGCCGAGAGGAAATTCGCGCCGACGAGCTTGGGCCCGGAGTCGCCGCCAGCAAGTCCGGCGCCATGGCAACCCTGGCAGAGCGTATCGGCAACCTTCTCGCCGGCATAGGCCTGGGCTTCGCTGTAAACGCCGCCCCAGACCGTCTGGGCCAGCGCCCGGTCCGCAGGTTCGGGCGCAGCGGTTACAGGTTGCTGCGGTGGCACCGGCGCGACGGGCGCGACGCTGCTGACTGTCATCGGTGCGGCGCCTGCGCTGCAGGAACCGCCGACGGCCTGGAGCTGCTGCACATAGACGCGGATTTCCGCGCCCAGCCGGACCAGATAGCCGGCGACACGCACCTTGCGGCCATTGTTCGGCTCGGGCGCATGGTTGTAGGCGTTGAGCAGGCGGAAGGTGTATTCGCCGGGCGCGTCGTTAAACGCCACCGGCGTGGCCGCCGCCGCGTCCGTCTTCTTCAGTCCCTGCGCCTTGACCAGCATCCAGGAACGGGTCGGGTCCTGCTGCAGGCATCCGATGCCGGCGACATAGGTGTAATCCACCAGCCCCTCGGCGCCGCCGGCGCCGGGAATCCAGGTGTCGGTGGCGGCCTCCACCGTCAGATCGTCCGCGCCGGACGGGAATTTGTTCTGCTGCAGGATGTAGGAGACGATATCGAGATATTCTTGGTCGGTCAGGGAGCCCGGCTTGCCCGCCGGCATGTCGCGCTTCATCTTGTTGAACAGCGCGCTGACCTTCTGTTCGCCGAAATCCTGCACGAAGCGCGAGCCGATCAGCGGCGCGCCCTTGACGTTGGCGGCGGGGTTGGACGATCCGTCCAGCCCGGCCAGGTGGCAGCCGGTGCAATTGGCCTCATAGGCGGCCTTGCCGCGCCCGGCCTGGGCCACGGTGAAGGCCGGCGCCCCGGTCACGGTCTTGCGCGCGGGTTCCGCCTGTTGCGCGGACACGGCGGTGGCGCAGAGCAAAGCCGCGCAGCAGACAAGAAGCTTACGCAAGGATGTCCTTCACGATCTCGCCCTGCACGTCGGTGAGGCGGAAATCCCGGCCCGCGTAACGGTAGGTCAGCTTGGTGTGGTCCATGCCGAGCTGGTTCAGCAGCGTGGCATGCAGGTCATGGACCGAAACGCGGTTCTGCTCCGCCTTGAAGCCGAACTCGTCGGTGGCGCCATGGGCGATGCCGCCCTTGAAGCCGCCGCCGGCCACGAACATGGTGAAGCCATAGGGGTTGTGGTCGCGCCCGGTACCGCTTTCGGACACGGGCGTGCGGCCGAATTCGCCGCCCCACACCACCAGCGTCTCGTCCAGCTTGCCGCGGCGCCTGAGGTCACGGATCAGCGCCGCCGCCGCTTGGTCCATGTCGGGGCAGCGCTTGCGCAGATTGTCGTTGAGGTTGGAATGATCGTCCCAGGCCTGGCCGCCCGGATACTCGACATTGACATAGCGCACCCCCGCCTCGACCAGGCGGCGCGCCAGCAGGCAGCCGGTGCCGAAGGCGGTGGGGCCGTATTCGTCGCGGATGGTCTGCGGCTCCTTGCGGATGTCGAACAGGTCCATCGCCTCGAACTGCATGCGATAGGCGGTTTCCATCGACTTGATGCGGCCTTCGAGGAACTGGTCCTGGCCGAAGGATTGCTCATGGCTCTGGTTCAGCGCCAGCAGCGCGTCCATGTCGGTGCGCTGCGCCGCCGGATCCAGAGTCTTGTTGCGCAGGTTGGGAATGATCTTCTCAGGGTCCGGATCGGAGACACTGAAGCCGACGCCCTGGAATTCGGACGGCAGGAAGCCGGAGCGGGTCTGCGGTCCGCCAGGCGGGGCGCTGCCCAGCGCCACGAAGGACGGCAGGTTCTGGTTTTCCGTGCCCAGGCCGTAGGTGACCCAGGAACCCATGGAAGGCCGCGTCGCCAGCACGCTGCCGGTATGGAACAGGGCGCGGCCCGGCGTATGGGTCGGGTTGAAGGTGTACATCGAGCGGATGACGGTGATGTCGTCGATGACGCTGGCAAGCTGCGGCAGCAATTCGCTGACTTCGACGCCGCCCCGGCCGTAGCGCTTGAACTCGAAGGGCGAAGGCAGCAGGCCGCCGGTGGTGCGTTCGGTGCGCAGGTCCACCGAACTGGGGCGCTGGCCGGCATATTTGAACAAGGCCGGCTTGGGATCGAACATGTCGATCTGGGATGGCCCGCCATTGAGATAGAGCATGATGACATGCTTGGCCTTCACCGGCAGCTTCGGCCCGGCGTAATGGCCAAGACCCTGGGCCTGGGCCGAGGCGCCGAACATGTCGGGCCACATCGCCGTCAGGCCCACCGCCCCCAGGCCGCCGCCAAGGGCTTGGATCATCTGCCGCCGCGAAAGTCGTGTGATCATGGCAGGAATATCTCTTCGTTGGTCGAAAGCAGAACCTGGGCATAGCGCGTCAGCGTGCCCTTCTGCAGATAGGCGAGCGCGGCTTTGGTTTCCGCCGGCGTGGGCTCGCGCGCCAGCACCTGGCGGTAGAGCGCGGCCACCTGCTGCGCCTGGCCGGCCGCCCTGGCCGGCGCCTTCGCCGCCGCTTCCGCCAGGCCTGCCACGAAGGGGCTGTTCATCAGATAGACGCCCTGCAGGGTGGAGGTGGTGACGTCGCGGTTGGGCGCGGTCTGCACCGGCGAGGGGAAGTCGAACAGTTCCTGCATCTGCGCCGATCGGGCGCGGCTGACCCGGCCATAGATGGCGCGGCGATAGAAGGCCGCGTCGTTGAGGTTGCCGGGCTCGCCGCCGATGCTGCCGTCGAGCAGGCCCGCGGCGCGGACCAGCGTGTCGCGATAGGCCTCGCTGTCCAGGCGCTGCGGGTTCTGGCGCCACAGCAGCGCGTTGGCCTCGTCGGCCGCCAGCCCTTCGGGACGCGGATGGCTGGACTGCTGGTAGGTCGCCGACAGCATGATCTCGCGGTTCAGCCATTTCAGCGACCAGCCATGGGCGATGAAGCGCGCCGCCAGGTCGTCGAGCAGTTCCGGATGCGAGGCGCGCTCGCCCTGGGTGCCGAAATCGCTTGGGGTGTTCACCAGGCCGCGGCCGAAATGCCAGCCCCAGACCCGGTTGACGATCACCCGCGCCGCCAGCCCCTTGGAGTCGGTGAAGATGCGGTTGGCCAGTTCCAGCCGGCCGGAGCCATGGCTGAAAGCCGGATCGCCCTTGGCAAACACCGCCGGGAAGCCGCGCGGCACGATCGCGCCGGGCGAGGCATAGTTGCCCGCCTTGAGCACCGGCATGTCGCGCGCCTCGCCGGGCTTGTAGGTAATGAAGGTGTAGGTGAGGTCGGTGGCGTCCACATACTGCGCCGCCTCGAACACCGCGTTCATATAGGGTTCGCTGGAATTGGCGTTGCGGCCGCGCCCCGCCGCCGGAGCGGCCGCAGGCGCCCCCGCCGCCGGCCGCACGCCGCGGCCGCCGGCCGCC
>CAZYGO010000074.1:0-3317 GCA_964647455.1 uncultured Rhizobium sp. | reverse complement strand
CCACCGTCTGCCCGTTCAGCTCCGGCCTTTGCCGCAGGCGGACATTGTGCGCCGTGCCGGTGGCGGGCAGCGCGAAGACATGCGTGAGGTCGGCACCGATGGCGAGATTGCCGTCTTCGCCATGCCAGGGCCGCCAGGCTGCGCGTCCGACCAGCGCCTGCTGGTACAGCACCGCATCGCTGGGCACGCCGCCGGCATAGGAGAGAGCCGCGAAATAGGAGTCATCATAGGCGAACAGGCTGACCGCCGAGCGCGCCGTGCCGGCGCCGATGCTGCGCGCCAGATCCGCCGGCTGGGCCCGCTCCAGGAACAGCAGTTCCGAACTGGACGTGGCGTCCTCGAAATTCGCCGGCGGCGCCTGGGCGCCGACTTTCACATGCAGCGGCGCCAGCCCGTCATACTGGACAAAGGCGTTGACGACCGGGATGTCGCCCAGATTCTTGGCCGCTTCCAGCTTGGGTGTCAGTTCGTAGGACCAGTCCTTGCCAAGCCGCCCGGCCACGCCCAGGCGAATGCGGCGGAAGTTGCCGCCGGTGCTGACATGCGGACCGGGCGGCAGGTCGGCATCGGCCAGCGCGATGGTGTCCAGCTGCAGCTGGCCTTTCAGATTGATGGTGAAGCCGTCCTCGGCGCGCGCGGTGCCGGGCAGCGCCAGCGCTGCCGCCACGACGATGGTCCATCCTGCCTTCAAAGCCCCGCGCACCCCCCGATTGACGGCGCCTGTTTAAACGAGGCGGGCGGGCGCGGCCATGGCCCGTTGCGCCATGGCGGCTGGCGCGCTCATGCCATGAGGCGCCAGACGGTTGACCCGGATGGCCGCGATGACGACAAGGACGCCGTGATCGACACCGACAGCAAGAACCCGTTCCCGCCCTCGGAGGGCGAGCATCCGGACCGTAATCGCCGCAAGCTGTATGGCCGCCGCAAGGGCCCCAGGCTGTCGGCGCGCCAGGCGGGCTTGCGCCAAACACTGTTAGGCGCGCTGGCCTGGCGTGTGGGCGAGGAACCGTTCGGCCAGTTCCCGAACGGTGTTCAGGATACCTACCGCTCGCGCGAAGGCGGGAGGGGGTGCATTAAAGAACTCTGGCTGGAGGTCGGTTTCGGGGCCGGCGAGCATCTGGTCGCCCTGGCCGCACAGCATCCCGAGGCCGGCCTGATCGGGGCCGAGCCCTATGAGATGGGCATGGCCAAGATATTGACAAAACTGGAAGAAACGCCGCTGAACAATGTTCGGCTATACGAGGGCGACGGCCGCGAGATCATCGAGGGCCTGCCCGATGCCTGCCTTTCCCGCTTCTTTCTTCTGTTCCCCGATCCCTGGCCCAAGACACGGCACCACAAACGCCGTTTTCTGCAGATGGAGATGCTGGACAGCCTCGCCCGGGTGATGGTTCCGGGCGGGGAGCTGCGCTTCGCCACCGACGACAAATCCTATCTGCCCTATGCCCTGGAACGGCTGATGGCCCATCCCGCCTTCACCTGGACGGCGAGGGGCCCCAAGGACTGGAAAATCCGGCCCGAAGGCTGGCCGCCCACCCGCTACGAGGCCAAGGCGATCAAGGGCCCCCCCACCTATCTAAGCTTCCGCCGCGGGCCTAAAGTCTGAGCATGTTCAAGGAAAAAGAGAACAAATGGACCCGGGAGCGCAGCTTCTGGGAGGTCAATGGCGGCGACCTGGCGGTGCTGGTGACGGCGCTGTTTTTCCTGGTCCTGACCGTCGGGGGCATCGTCTTCCTGATTATCCAGCCCCGCGTCCCCGGCCTGCACGAACTGTTCTCCGATCCCCCGCCCGACCCGGCCCAGCAGCAGCTGCACCTGGCCCCCGGCGAATCCGAGATCAGGCTTTATCCAGGCAAGCCGGTGACCCCACCCCCGCCGGCACCGAAGAAATAGACGCGGGGGCCAGCGAGTGCCGGAAGGGCCCCCAATCGCGGGCCGCTTGAATTCCGCCCTGCCCAGGCGTACATAGCCGCCATCCCAAACAACAAGACGTGTTGTGTGGCGGTCCCGGTGGGCCGCCGCGGGGAAGAGGTTTTGCCTTTGAGCGTCACGGCCGTCGCACGTCTGGAACCGATCCTTGAACCCGTCATCGAACAGGCCGGGTTCAGGCTGGTGCGCCTCAGGATGATGGGCGGCGCCCCCCAGACGCTGCAGGTGATGGCCGAACGGCCCGACGGCAGCATGGATGTGGAAGGCTGCACCCAGCTGTCCCATGCCCTGCTGGACTTCATCGAGAAGCAGGATCCGATCGAAGGCGAGTATGAGCTGGAAGTCTCCTCGCCCGGCATCGACCGGCCGCTGACCCGGCCGGCGGACTTCTCGCGCTGGAGCGGCCATGAGGCCAGGATCGAACTAGACGGCCTTTACGAAGGCCGCAAGCGCTGGCGTGGGCTGGTGCTGGGGCTGGACGGCGCCGACGTCATCATCCGTGCCGACGGCAAGGACATCCGTTTTCCGTTTCGCAGCGTCGTCAACGCGAAACTCGTGCTTACCGACAAACTCATTCAGGAAGATTTGAAGGCCAGGAAGATGGCCGGAAGCGACCGCGCCAGCGGACGCGACAACTTTAATAAGTCAGGAGAAGACTAATGGCTGTTTCCGCCAACCGGCTTGAATTGCTGCAGATCGCCGACGCCGTCGCCCGCGACAAGTCGATCGACAAGTCGGTCGTGCTGACCGCGATGGAAGAGGCGATGCAGCGCGCCGCCAAGGCCCATTATGGCAGCGAGAACGACATCAAGGTCGATATCGATCCCAAGACCGGCGAAACCCATGTCTCGCGCTATCTCCATGTCGTCGAACTGGTCGAGAACGACAAGACCGAGATTTCGCTGGCCGATGCCCGGCGCCGCAATCCCGACGCCCAGATCGGCGACATCATCGCCGAAACCCTGCCGCCGGTGGACTTCAACCGCATCAACGCCCAGAACGCCAAGCAGGTGATCGTGCAGAAGGTGCGCGACGCCGAGCGCGAGCGCCAGTATGACGAATACAAGGACCGCATCGGCGAGATCGTCCATGGCCAGGTCAAGCGCAGCGAGTTCGGCTCGGTGGTGGTCGACCTGGGCAAGGCCGAGGGCGTGGTCCGCCGCGACGAGATGATCCCGCGCGAGAGCTTCCGCCCCGGCGACCGCATCCGCGCCTATATCTATGACGTGCGCCGCGAGGCGCGCGGGCCGCAGATCTTCCTTTCCCGCAGCCATCCCGATTTCATGCGCCGCCTCTTCGCCCAGGAAGTGCCGGAAATCTATGACGGCGTGATCGAGATCAGGGCCGTGGCCCGCGATCCCGGCTCCCGCGCCAAGATCGCCGTCATC
>CAZYGO010000073.1:0-2730 GCA_964647455.1 uncultured Rhizobium sp. | reverse complement strand
GATGCTGGTGCTGCTGGTCGTCTTCATGGTGACGGCGCCGCTGCTCACCGTCGGCGTGCCGGTGGACCTTCCCAAGACCCGCGCCCCGGCACTGGGCCAGGACAAGGAGCCGCTCAGCATCACCATCATGAAGGACGGCTCCATCTTCCTGCAGAAGCTGAAGGTGCCGGCTGACGAACTCGTCCCCAAGCTCACCGCCATCGCCGGCAACGGCTACGACCAGCGCATTTTCGTGCGCGGCGACAAGGCCGTGGATTACGGCAAGGTCATGGAGGTGATGGGCATGCTCTCCGCCGCCGGCTTCACCCATATCGGACTCGTCACCAATGCCGTCCGCACTGAGCCAGACGACAAGTAGCGCCCGGCCGCGCCTGCGGCCGCGCCCGACCACGGCGCGCCAGCCCGTGATCGGGCTGCCGGCGTCGCTGGTCCTGCATGGGCTCGCCATCGCCTCGATCTTCTTCGTCTTCAACAGCAGTTTCAGCCCGCCTCAGGAAAGCCATGCCGTGCCGGTGGAGCTGGTGACCCTGGCGCGCGAGACCAATGTCGCCGCCGCCGCGCCGCCGCCACCGCCGGACCTGGAGCCGGTGCAGCGCGATCTTTCCCCGCTCGAGCCGCCGCCCATGCCCGAGATCCGGGCCGAGCCGGCGCCGGACGTGCCCCCGCCCAAGATCGAGATCCAGAAGGAAAAGCCGCCGGACACGCGGCAGGACATCACCAGCCTGCTCAACCAGCTCACCCGGCCGCAAAAGCCGGCGCCGAACAACCGTGCCCAGGCGGCGACGGAAAGCGCGGGGCTGTCCAACGCCATGACCGCCAGCCTGGCCGACATGCTGCGCAGCCAGATCCGCAATTGCTGGAGTCCCATCGCCGGCGCGCCCAATCCGGCCGACCAGATCGTCAGTTTCGATCTCAGGCTCAATCCCGACGGCACCATCGCCAGCATCGAGACCCTGACGGTGTCGTCGAATCCCTATACCGCCGCCGCCGTCTCGGCGGCCGAGCGCGCCATCTATCAATGTTCGCCCTATCGCCTGCCGGCCTCGAGCTACAGCCAGTGGCGCCAGTTCCGCCCCCTGCGCTTCGACCCGCGCCAGATGGTGCAACAATAGGGCGGCAGAGCACGTTGGACCTGAGACCGCGTTTGGAGACGAAAATGAAGAAGCTGCTCCTGGCCTTGAGCCTTTTCGCCGCCGGCTCCCTTGCCGTTCTGGCGCCGCTGCCGGCCGCCGCCGCCATCGCCGTGGACGTGACCCAGGGAAATATCCAGCCCCTGCCTCTGGCCATCCCCGACTTCATCCCGGCCGGCAATGACGGCGGCAATGCCGCGCGCATCGCCCAGGTGGTGCGCGACGATCTGGGCCGCTCCGGCATCTTCCGTCCGCTCGATCCCAAATCCTTTGTGGATCGTGTTACCGACATCAACACCGCTCCCAATTTCGCCAACTGGCGGGTGATCAACGCCCAGGGCCTGGTCACCGGCGAAGTGGCGCAGATGCCGGACGGACGGCTGCGCGTCGCCTTCCGGCTGTGGGACGTGTATGGCCAGAGCCAGATGGACGGGCAGCAATTCTTCACCCAGCCGCAGAACTGGCGGCGCGTCGCCCACATGGTTTCGGACGCCATCTATGAGCGCGTCACCGGCGAAAAGGGCTATTTCGACACCCGCATCGTCTTCATCTCGGAGACCGGGCCGGCCACCAACCGGGTCAAGCGCCTGGCGGTGATGGACGAGGACGGCGCCAACCCCATCTTCCTCACCAATGGCAGCTACATGGTGCTGACGCCCCGCTTCAATCCGACGGCGCAGATGATCGCCTACATGTCCTACATCAACGGCAAGCCGCGCGTGTATCTGTTCGACCTGGAAACCGGCAAGCAGGAGCGGCTGGGCGATTTCCCCAACATGACCTTCTCGCCCCGCTTCTCGCCGGACGGCAACCGGGTGGCGCTGACGCTGGAGAATAACGGAAATTCCGATATCTGGCTGATGGACCTGCGCAGCCGCGCCGTCACGCGCCTGACCAGCGACCCGGCCATCGACACCGCCCCTTCCTTCTCGCCGGACGGGCGCCAGATCGTTTTCGAAAGCGATCGCGGCGGCACCCAGCAGATCTATGTGATGAATGTGGACGGCTCGAACCAGCGCCGCATCAGTTTCGGCACCGGCCGCAACGGCACGCCGGTCTGGAGCCCGCGCGGCGACCTCATCGCCTTCACCAAGCAGGAGAATGGCCGTTTCGACATCGGCATCATGCGCCCCGACGGGTCGGGCGAGCGGCTGATTTCCAACGGCGTCCATGACGAGGGGCCCACCTGGGCGCCCAATGGCCGTGTCCTGATGTTCACACGCCAGGGTCGAGGGGCCGATGCCGCCCAGATATGGGAAGTTGACGTTTTCGGGCGCAACGCGCGGCGCGTCGCCAGCCCCGGGAGCGCTTCGGATCCGGCCTGGTCGCCGCTAATTCAGTGAATTAAAAAGTAATCTGGCATTCTCGCCCGATTGTTGCCAAGGTGTTGGCTCTTTTTCGCGATTTGCACGTTCAGATTTCCGGTGCACATCCATTTACAAGCGCGCTGTAGCTTCTTTTTTGCCTAGGAGATTGCGACCGATGAAAAAAATTGCCCGTATCGCCCAGATCGCCAGCGTTTCGGCCCTGTTGCTGGCCGGCGCTTGCACCAGCAAGCCGGAAGCGGTGAGCACCGCCCCGCCGCCCGCGCCGCCGCCGC
>CAZYGO010000072.1:0-9086 GCA_964647455.1 uncultured Rhizobium sp. | reverse complement strand
TCACCGGGGCCCGCGATCAACAGCGTGGTGGCGATGGCGATGAAAAGGCCATGGTCCACGACCCCCGGCACGGCCAGGATGGCGGTGGCGAGTTTGGACGCGTTCGCGATCTGGCCGAAGGCGCAATCATAGATCACATTGGCGCTGTCGGTCTTGAACACCGCGCCGTCCTTCTGGCGCAGGGTCATCTTCACATCGCCATAGCCCAGTGCGGCGAAGGCGGCGGCCAGGCGCATGGCGGTGGATTTGTGGCCGAACTCGATCACCTCGATCGGCAGCGGATACCTGCCCAGGCGCGGCACCAGCTTGGATTCGTCGGCGATCACCACCATCGCCTTCGAGGAGGCGGCCACGATCTTTTCGCGCAGCAGCATGCCGCCGCCGCCCTTGATCAGGTTGAGGCTGCGGTCGGCCTCGTCGGCGCCGTCAATGGTGAGGTCGAGCGGCGCCAGGTCATCGAGCTGGGCCAGGGTGATGCCGAGCTTGCGGGCGTAGGCAGCCGTACGCTCGGAGGTGGGGACGCAGAGCAGCTTGAGTCCGCCTTTGATGCGCGGGGCGAGCAGGTCAAGAAAGACCTCGGCGGTGGTGCCGGAGCCAAGCCCCAGCGACATGCCATCGGTGATATAGTCGAGCGCCTTGGCGGCGACGGCTTTCTTCAGGGCATTCTGGTCGGTCATGGAGTCCGGTCTGGAAAGGCCGGGCACTTTAAGCGGGTTTCTGGGCGATGTGCCAGAGTTCGCCGCAGGGACCGACCACATAGGCGACGGTGAGGCCCCAGGGCTGCATTTTGGGCGCCCTGGGTGCGGGCACGCCGAAGCGGCCCGGCAGGTCGAGCGACTGGATATGCGTCCACCAGGCGTCGAGGTCGGGCACCACAAGCTGCATCATGAAATTCTGCGCCCAGCCTTCGTGGTAGTAATTCTGCAAGAGAAAGGCGCCGCCTTCGCATTCCCAGCCCGAGACCTCGCCGGCATCGAAGGTCATGCGGAAACCGAACGCGGCATAGAAGCGCTTGGAGAGTTCATAGTCCTTGCCGCCGGGAAGGAAGGGGCGGAGCATGGAAATGGTTGGCGCAGAAGCCACGGCTATTCCACCGTCACGGATTTCGCCAGATTGCGCGGCTGGTCCACGTCGGTGCCTTTTGCCAGCGCGGCGTAATAGGCCAAGAGCTGGATCGGGATGGCATAGAGCAAGGGCGTGATGAAGGCGTTAGTGCTGGGCACGGTGATCGAGGCCCAGACCTTGCCGGCCTTGGCGACCCCTTCGGCGTCGGAGATCAGCAGCACCTTGCCGCCGCGCGCCATCACTTCCTGCATGTTGGAGATGGTCTTCTCGAAATGCACGTCATGGGGGGCGATGACGATGATGGGCACGTCCTCGTCGATCAGGGCGATCGGGCCGTGCTTCATCTCGCCGGCGGCATAGCCCTCGGCATGGATGTAGCTGATCTCCTTCAGCTTCAGCGCCCCTTCCAGCGCCAGCGGATAGGAGGCGCCGCGGCCCAGATAGAGCACGTCGCGCGCCCTGGCGACGTCCTCGGCCACCGCCTTGATCGCCGCTTCCTGCTTCAGGAGTTCGGCGATGTGGCGCGGCGTTTCCAGCAGCGAGGCGCAGAGCTTGCGCTCATCCTCGCCGCTGAGGTTGCCGCGCGCCACGCCGGCGGCGATGGCGAAGCTGGCCAGCGAGGCAAGCTGGCAGGTGAAGGCCTTGGTCGAGGCGACGCCGATTTCCGGCCCGGCATAGGTGGGCAGAACGATATCGGCTTCGCGCGCAATGCTGGATTCCGGCACATTGACGATGGCGATGATGGTCTGGCCGCGGGCCTTGGCGTCGCGAAGCGCCGCCAGCGTGTCGGCGGTCTCGCCCGACTGGGAGATGAAGAGGGCGGCGCCCTTCTCCGGATAGACCGGATTGCGGTAGCGCAGTTCCGACGAGACGTCGATTTCCACCGCCAGCCGGCCCAGCTTCTCGAACCAGTATTTGCCGACCATGCCCGCATAATAGGAGGTGCCGCAGGCGCTGATGGTGAGGCGCTGCGCCGATGCCAGGGCCGGGCGCAGGCCGACGCCGAGATGGCGCACGGCGGGGCCGGCGGGATCGAGATAATGCGCCAGGGTATGGCCGATCACTTCCGGCTGTTCATGGATTTCCTTGGCCATGAAATGGGCGTGGCCGGCCTTGTCCACGATGGCGGCGGAGGCGGAGGTGATGGTGATCTGGCGGTTGGCGGGGCGGCCGGCGGCATCGAAGATCGCCACCTCCGTGCCCTGGATCACCGCGACATCGCCCTCTTCCAGATAGGCGACGCGGTTGGTAAAGGGCGCGAGCGCGAAGGCGTCGGAGCCGAGATAGGTTTCGGTCTCGCCATAGCCCACAGCCAGCGGCGAGCCCTTGCGGGCCCCCACCAGCAGGCCGTCATGGTCCTTGAAGATCATGGCGATGGAATAGGCCCCGGTCAGCCGCGCCACCGCCGTCTTGGCGGCGTCCGCGGGGGCCTGGCCCTGATCGAGATAGTCACTGATCAGATGGGCGGCGACTTCGCTGTCGGTCTGGGATTCAAAGCTGTGGCCCTTGGCGGCCAGCTCGGCCTTGAGCTCACGGAAATTCTCGATAATGCCGTTATGGACGATGGCGACGCGCGGCGTGGCATGGGGATGGGCGTTGGCCTCGGTGGGGGCGCCATGGGTGGCCCAGCGGGTATGGCCGATGCCGGTGCGGCCGGCGAGCGGCCTTTCCTTCAGCACCGCGTCGAGCTTGTTGAGCTTGCCCGGCGAGCGGCGGCGGTCGATGGCCCCATTCACCAGGGTGGCAACGCCGGCGCTGTCATAACCGCGATATTCCAGGCGGCGCAGCGCCTCCACCAGAACGGGGGCCACCTCGCGCGTGCCCGCGATGCCGACAATGCCGCACATTCTATTTTTTCTCCTTCGCGGCGCGGAAGACCGCGGCCCAGCCGGGCTTGACCGTCTGCTGGCCGCGGGCAATGGCCAGCGCATCGGCGTGGACATCGGCGGTGATCACCGAGCCCGCCGCGGTGATGGCGCCTTCGCCGATCCTGACCGGCGCCACCAGCGCGGTGTCGGAGCCGATGAAGGCGCCGGCGCCGATCTCGGTCTTGTCCTTGCCGAAGCCGTCATAATTGCAGGTGATGGTGCCGGCGCCGATATTCGCCTTCGGGCCCACCACGGCGTCGCCCAGATAGGTGAGATGGTTGGCCTTGGCGCCGGCGCCCAGCGAGGCATTCTTCAGCTCGACGAAATTGCCGACATGGGCGTTCTCGCCGACGACCGCGCCTGGCCTGAGGCGGGCGAATGGTCCGATTACGGCGCCGGCCGCGACGGCGGCGCCTTCCAGGTGCGAATAGGCACGAATGGTCGCGCCGCTTTCGACGCGCACGCCGGGGCCGAAGACCACGAAAGGCTCGATGGTGACATCGGCGCCGATCACGGTGTCATGCGAGAGGAACACGGTCTGCGGCGCCGTCATGCCGACGCCCGCCTCGAGCAGGCGGCGGCGCAGGCGCTCCTGCATCACCTTTTCCGCTTCCGCCAATTCGGCACGGCTGTTGACGCCCATCACGTCTTCCTCGGCGGCGAAGGCCAGGGCGCATTTGACCCCGGCGCCCTTGGCGACCTGCGGCACGTCGGTGAGGTAATATTCCTTCTGGGCGTTGTCATTGGTGAGGCGCGAGGCCCAGAGGAAGAAACGCTGCGCGTCGGCGGCGTAGCAACCGCCGTTGCAAAGAGTGATGGCGCGTTCGGACTCGCTGGCGTCCTTGTATTCGACGATGCGGTTGAGGAAGCCATCCGGCGTCATCAGGATGCGGCCATAATGGGTGACGGTGGAGAAGTCGCAGGCCAGAAGCGCCAGGCCGGTGCGCTTTTGCGCCTTCAGCACATCCGAGACCACCTCCGCGGTGATCATCGGCATGTCGCCATTGACGATCACCAGCGTGCCGTCGAAGCCCGCCAGCACCGCCTTCGCGGCGGCGGCGGCGTGGCCGGTGCCCAGCTGCTGCTCCTGCACGGCGCTTTCGCAGCCCAGGCTGGCGGCATAGGCGCGCACCGCCTCGCCCGCCGGGGCGGTCACCACCACGATGCGCGCGACGCCGGCGCCGCGCAGCGCCGCCACGACATGGCCCAGCATCGGCAGTCCCGCCACCTTGTGCAGCACCTTGGGCAGGGCCGACTTCATTCTCGTTCCCTGGCCGGCGGCCAGGATGATGGCGGCAATCGTCATGCGGTCTCGGTAGGGTTCAGAAAGAAAAAGAGGAAATCACGATTTGCGATGCAATGTTTTGGTCGCGCCGCCCACGGAAAAAAGCTACGCACTTTTCCGGGCGGACGCTCCCCACGATATTGCCCCGATTCTAGCCAGGATTCCTTAACCGCCATGCCCTCTCCCGCCCTGATTTTCGACCTGGACGGCACCCTGGTGGATACCGCCCCCGACCTTCTGGGCGCCACCAACGCGGTCATGGCCGCGCAGGGCCTGCCCCTGATACCGCCGCAAACCCTGCGCCACCTGGGGGGGTTCGGCGCCCGCTCCCTGATCGAGCAGGCGATGGAGGCGGCGGGCCAGGTGCTGGCGCCTGAAGAGCTGCCGCCCCTGCTGGACATCTTCATGGCGCATTACCGCGCCCATATCGCCGACGGCAGCGTGCTGTTTCCGGGAGTCGCCGAGACCTTGGCGGCGCTCAAGGCCGGCGGCGCGCGGCTGGCGGTGCTGACCAACAAACCGCAGGAACTGGCCGACCAGCTGCTGCCCGCCATCGGCATCCGTGATTTCTTCGCCGAGGTCTATGGCGCCGGCCGCATGAGCTATGTCAAGCCGGACGCCCGCATCTTCCATGACGTGGTGCGGGACATCGGCGGACACGAGGGGGGCTCGGTGATGATCGGCGATTCCATCACCGATCTGCGGACGGCCCAGGCGGCGAGTGCGCCCTGCATTCTGCTGTCCTATGGCTATACGCCGATCCCCGCCAGGGACCTGGGCGCCAACATCGTGCTGGACGAATTCGCGGCGCTGCCCGACGCGCTGCGCGACCTGAAGTTGTTATAGTTCCCAGGTCGCGGCCGCCTGCGAGGCGGCGCTCTTGCCCCAGACCATGGCGCTGGATTTCACCAGCCGCTGCACCCGCTGCAACAGGCGGTCCGGGTTAAACGGTTTCACCATATAGTCGCTGGCGCCGGCACCCATGGCGCTCATGACCGTGCCGGGGTCGCGCTCGCCGGTCAGCATCATCACGGGCAGATCGGTTGTGCGGGGGTCGGACTTGATCGCCTCCAGCGCCTCCAGCCCGCCGCCCGGCATCTTCACGTCCAGCAGCACCGCCACGGGTTCGCTATTGCGTATCAGTTCCAAGGCGGCGGGGCCGCTCTCGGCTGACAAAACGTCAAAACTGGCCAGCCCCAGCCGCAGCGACACCAGGCTGACGATGGTGGAATCGTCGTCGGCAATGACGATGCTGCGCTTCATGGAACGTCTCTGCACCCGGCGTTTTCAAACCGGGCGCACATTGCCGCAAGGCCGTTAATTTTGTTTCCGTGGGCCGTCACACCCTTGTCTTTTTTTTGAAAGTGACCTGAATTCGCGCCCCAGTTGCGTTGCGTCGCGTCTTGTGTGTCGGAGGGGACATGCCGTTCGGTCAGCAGCCTGCCATGCGCCGCCTGGGGCTGGCCGCGATCACCGGGCTGGGCTTTTTCCTCCTCGGCTGGGGCGGCATCGCGCTGTGGGGCGGCAACAGCGACACCGGCAGCCCGATCTGGCCGGCGACCGCCTTCGGCCTTTGCCTGATGCTGCGGCTGTCGCGCTCGCGCGCCGACGATACGGCAATGCTGGCGGCGATATTCGCCGCGGGCCTGGCCGCCAACTGGCTGGGCGGCGCCAGCTGGACGCTGGTGCTGGGCTTCAGCGCGCTCAACCTTGTCGATATCGGCGCGGGGCTCATCGCCATCCGCCGCCTCGGACTCCGGCGCATCACCACCTGGCGGACAGTGGGGCGCTTCGCCGCCGCCGCGGCGATCAGCCCGGCCCTGCTCGGCGCCGTCCTGTCCGGCCTGCTGGTGAGCTGGCAGGGGGGCGACGGCCTGCGCGAAGTGCGCGAATGGTTCCTCGCCAACTTCCTCGCGGTCTGCCTGATTTTTCCCTTCGGCATGACGGTGTCGCCCCGCCAGCTGGCCAAACTGCACCTGGGCAATCGGCTGCCCGAAGCCCTGCTGGTGCTTGCCGGCGTCGTGCTGGCGGCCCTGCTGTCCTTCCGCTGGACCAACTACCACATGTCGTTCCTGGTGCTGGCCGCCACCGCCGTCGCGGGCGTGCGCTTCCGCCTGATCGGCGCGGGCGCGGCGCTGCTGATCGTCAGCGTCATCGCCATGACCGGACCGGTGCGGCAATGGACGCTGACGCAGGTCGAACTGGTCCAGCTGTTCCTGGCGGTCTCCAGCATCGTCTCGGTCCGGGCCGCCATGCTGATGAACGAACGCGACATGCTCATCGCCATCATCGAGCAGCGGCGGCGGCGCGCCGTGCGGGCCAGCCGCTTCAAGAGCCAGCTGCTGGCCCATGTCAGCCATGAAGTGCGCACGCCGCTGTCGGCGGTGATCGGCTTCTCCGGCATGCTCGAAACCGGGGCGCTGTCGGCGGAGCGGGCGCCGGAATTCGCCAGCATCATCGTCCACAATGGCGAGCTGCTGCAGCGCCTGCATGACGACCTGCTCGACCTGTCGCGGGCGGAGGCCGGCGCGCTCTCGATCGCGCCGGAACCGGTCAGGGTGGCCGAGACCGTGTTCGCCTGTGTCGGCGGCATCCGGCTGGACACCGCGCTGGGCGGCAAGCACCTGGTGGTGGATCCGATCGCCGACGAACTGGCGGTGGAGGCCGATCCGGTGCGGCTGGCGCAGATCATCAACAATCTGATCGCCAATGCCTACAAGTATGGCGACAATTTCTCGCCCATCCGCGTCAGCGCCGCCGCCACCGACGATGGCTTCGGGCGGATCGAGATCGTCAATGCCGGGCCCGGCATTCCGCCGGAGGAACGGGACAGCGTCTTCCGCCCCTTCCGGCGGGCGGCGGCGGTGGGCCGCTCGGTGCCCGGCGCGGGCCTGGGGCTTTCCATCGCCAAGCTGCTGGTGGAAATGCAGGGCGGGCGCATCGATTTCGAGAGCGCGCCGGGCCGGACCACCCGTTTCTGGGTCGATCTGCCCCTGGCCGCCCGGCGGGCGGCTTGACGCCCCGGCCCTGCCCGCCCTATAGCCCTGCCCCTTCGCCTATCCAGGCGGGCGCGTAGCTCAGCGGGAGAGCACACCCTTCACACGGGTGGGGTCATAGGTTCAATCCCTATCGCGCCCACCATCCCCTCCGCAAAGCGGGGATGGCAACGGCGGTTTCCATATCCTGATGCCAAGACGCTCTGCCCCGCGGAAGGAATGGCGGGCGCTGCGGGATTGAATCTTTGTTTTGGGCCGCATTCGCGGCGCGGGGCATAACAGACCCGTTTTCCGGCCCTGCTTAACTTGGCGGCCAGGTCGGTTTCGGCTTCGACCGGTTTCCAAACCGGTCTTCCACGGTAATCAGGCCATTGGCGACGCCCAGCTTCCAGGCCATCTCAAGTTCGGGCTCGATCCCCAGTTTGCGCGCGGTATTGACGAGCTGGTCCACCGTTCCGAAATCGAATTGGCCGATGATCTCGAAATCGCCCGCCGCCATCTTCCGCACGCTGTCCGCGATGACGTGCGGCGGCGAACGCCAGCCGATCGGCGTGGTCACGCCGACGCCGTCGCTGGTGGCAATCACGCCATGCCACCACAAGGGCGGGATATAAAGGGCATCGCCCTCGTCCAGGTCGGCGGAAAACCACTGCAGCGGCGCACCCTTCAGCGCGTCGAAGACGGAAGGATCGTCATAGTAATCCTCCCGGTAGAAGATGTCGCAAAGCTGCCTGTGATGGGGATTGTCCACTTTCAGGAGCCCGACCCTCTTGGTGCAGACGAGCTGGCACATCAATGTCTCGTCGAAGGGATGGTAATGCCAAGCCGATCCCGCGTTCCGGAACAGGAAAAGCCGGAAGGAAGGATAGAGGAAACCCGCCTCGCCCCCGGTGAAGAAGGAGAAGCTTCCCAGGTCGGGGCCCATCATCATGGTGCCGGGATTGCACCCGATGGCGGCAACCTCGTGGCTTGCCGTGCTGAAGAGCCGCTCAACCGCCGCGTCGAAGGGCATGCCCACTTTTCCCGGCAGGACCCTTTTTGTCGTGACGTGGTTCTCGTGCGGCCAGAAGTCGACTTCGTAGCGGCCGCAGATGCGTTTCAGATAATCCCGGTCGCGCCATTTGCGGCCCGCGGGCCAGTGCCTGACGGCGCCTTTGATGAGGCATGGGCGACCATGGGCGACATACTCGTTCCTGAAAACATGTTCGCTGAGCATGCGGGCGTCCACGCTGTGGACCGGCATTGCCGTGGCCATCCCCGGCACATTTTCCAATATGGTCCCCGGCATGGCGCCCTATCCCTCCACGCCCGGGAGAGAATGATCGCACACCCGTTGCCTGTGCGCGTTCCGGCGGACGGCATGATCCAGGCCGGATTCATGCGCCGCCCGCACTTCCATCGCCATCTGCCCGCCCCAGCCCCTTTATCGGCGCGGGATTATGCGGCGGTCCGGGACGCGGTCAATATGGCCGTGGCTGCGCCGATGGCGCATCGGGGCATTCTGCCCTAACCTGCGCGTAATCCGGGAAAACCCCATGGCCATCAGCGTCATCGAATACCAGCTCGTCCGCACCCTGCAGGAGCAGCAGATCCTGCCGCGCGGCGGCGCGCTGCTGGAGATCGGCGAAGCCAACTGGTACGGCGACATCAGCCTGGACGTGCTGCGCGCCGACATCGCCCGCTTCGCGCCGCCGGAACGGCAGGCGGACCTGCTGGCCGGGCTGGAGACAGCGGCGGCCAGGGGCGATGCGCGCGCGCTCTACGACCTGGGCAAGATTTTCTGGCACACCTTCCTGGCGCCCGCCTCGATCGCCGCGATCGATTTCGACGGCACCGAGATCGCGCACAAGCTCGACCTCAACCAGCCGGTGG
>CAZYGO010000071.1:0-6121 GCA_964647455.1 uncultured Rhizobium sp. | reverse complement strand
CACCTGCACAAGGCCCTGGTCACCTATGAACGCGCTTTCCAGCTCGATCCCGAAGACCCGGAGCTGCTGATCAATCTGGGCCTCACCGCCTGGAACCTGAAGCTGACCGAAGGCGCCGAGGTCATGTTCCGGCTCTACATTGCCGCCATGCCGGATTCCCCCCTGGGCTACAACAATCTGGGCAGCGTGCAATGCGACCTGGGCCAGCCTGACGCCGCCATCGAGACGCTGAAGACCGCGATCATGCGCATGCCCGGTGAGACCATTCTGTGGAACGCGCTCGGCACCGTGCGGGCCGAGGAAGGGCGCTCGGAGGAAAGCCTGGTCTTCTATGACGAATCCATCCGCCTCGCCCCCGATTTCGCCCGCGCCTATCACAATATCGGCTATGCCTATCAGCATCTCGGCCGGCTGGAAGAGGCGCTGGACAATTACGACAAGGCCCTGGCGCTGGCGGTGGACCCGACCGAAATCCGCGAATGCCGCCATTCCCGCAGCATTTGCCTGATCGGCGCCGGCAAGCTGGAGGAAGGCTTCCGCGAATACGAAATCCGCAACGACCAGCGCTTCCGCACCTATCTGCACCACCTGATCGAGGCGCCGATGTGGAAGGGCGAAGAACTTGCCGGAAAGAAGATCCTTTTGGTGGGCGAACAGGGGCTGGGCGACGAATTCATGTTCGCCGGCATTCTGCCCGATGTGCAGGCGGCGATCGGCGAACAGGGCAAGCTGCAGATCGCGGTGGATCCGCGCCTGATCGGCCTTTTCCAGCGCAGCTTCCCCAAGGCCGAGGTCGGCACCTATGACGACAAGACGCTGATCGACAATGACGGCAACAAGGCGCTGCGCCTGATCCCGTTCGTGGCCGGCGAGAACCGGCCCGATTTCTGGGCGCCGATGGGCAGCGCCCTGCAGGTGTATCGCAAGTCGCTGGCCGATTTCCCGCATCGCGCCTTCCTCGTTCCCGATCCGGCGCGGGTGGCGGAGTTCCGCAATCGCCTGGCGGCGCTGCCGGGCAGGAAGGTCGGGCTGTGCTGGCGCTCGATGATGCTGGGCGCCAAGCGGGCCAAGTATTTCTCGCCGATCGACGGCTGGGCGCCGGTTCTGGAAACACCGGGCGTGTCCTTCGTCAACCTGCAATATGGCGACTGCGCCGAGGAACTGGCGCGCGCCGCCGAGCAGTATGGCGTGCGCGTGCACAGCATCGAAGGCCTGGACCTGAAGGACGATATCGACGGCGCGGCCGCGCTCTCAGCTGCGCTCGACCTCGTCATTTCCGCCCCCACCGCCGCGGCCGCCACCGCCGCTTCCGTCGGCACCGAGACCTGGTTCGTCACCGCCGGCCGCACCTGGCCGCAGCTGGGCACGGCGGAGTACCCTTGGTATGCGAAAACCCGCGTCTTCTGGCCGGAAAAGTTCGGTGACTGGAACACGCTGATGCCGAACGTCTCGGACGAACTGGAAGTCTGGGCCAGCGGCGCTGAACGCCGGCCGCTAGTCGCCTAGTCGGGTAGATCGCCCTCTTCCAATATCAGCTCGAACGGGCGGCCGCGCGAATACGGCTCCCAGCCCGCTTCCATGGCAAGGCGGATGCCGGCGGCCAGCTTTTCCGGCGTGACGTCGGGCCGTTCGGAGAAGCGCGAATGCTTCGGTTTCTCGAAGGGAAATTGCAGGATCAGTTCGCGCCAGGCCTTGAGCGTGCCGTGCCGGGTCAGGGTTTCGTCGTGGCGCCGGATCGTGAGGCGCAGCCCGATATCGCCATCCGTGGTGCGCTGCATCGGCTCGCTGCGCACCGACCAGCGTAGCGCCACCCCGTCAACCGTGACGATGCCGCCAATATCGCGCTTCCTTCCGCGCATTACTGTTGCTGCTGTTGTTGCTGGAGATAGAGCCGTTCCGGCATGGACGAGGTCGGTGTCGGCGCCGCCATCGGCCGCGCCACTTTCAGGAAATCCTCATGCCGCACCGGCGCCGCCGTTGGCTCCAGCGAGACCGCGATGGAGAGTTCGGAATCGGCGCCGCCCTTGTAGGTGCCGCGGGTCGGCGGCACGTCGGCATAATCGCGCCCCACCGCGGCGCGGATGTGCCGCTCGCGCGGCAGGATATTGTTGGTGGGATCGAAGCCGACCCAGCCCAGCGACGGCAGGTAGGCTTCCACCCAGGCATGGGTGGCGTCGGCACGGGAGCGGTCGCGGGAGCCCTTGTGGTGCAGATAGCCAGAGACATAGCGGGTGGGAATGCCCCAGGCCCGTGCGATGGTGATCATGATATGGGCGAAGTCCTGGCAGACGCCCAGGCGCTGGTCGAGCGCCACCTCGATGGGCGAATGCACCTCGGTGACGCCGCTCTTGTATTCGAAGGAATCGTAGATCGTGCGCTGCAGCCGGCGCAGGGCGCTGAGCGGATCGCCCACCGGCTTTTCCAGCTCGGCGATTTTCATGAAGGACAGGAGTTCGGGTGACGGGCGGGCGAATTTCGAATGGCCCAGCATGTCGTAATGGTCGTCGGTGAGGTTGTAGCCATTGTAGCGGCCCCATTCGAGGGCATCGAGCGCCTCCGGCGTTTCCGCGAAGGTGCCGATCTCCACCACCGCCTGGGCCTCGATCCGAAGCTCTTCATGCTCGCGCAGCAGGTTGAAGTGATAGACCGCGTTGCCCAGATGGTCGGTATAGGCATAGAGCTGGGCGCGGGGATTGGTGGCGATCTGGAAGCTGCGCAGGGTTTGCGGCCCTTCGGAGCGCGGCTGCATCCGCAGCTCCATCACGCTTTCGCGCACGGGCGCGTTGTAGCGGAACAGATTGACGTGTCTTATGGAATAAAACATCAGCTTTCACCGCGATCATCTGGCGCGAGCGCCGCAGCAAAGCCGCGGCGCGACCCGCAGCATCCGCCAGCTTCCTTCCCCCTCATGGCGAAGCCACTTGAGGGGGAAGGTGTCGCAACGAAGTGTCGGCGGAGCCGACCTGTGTTGCGACGGATGGGGGTCATAAAACCGTCTCCGCGCCGTAGGTTATGTAGGACTGATAAAGCGCCTTGTGTATCTGTTCGCACTGCTTGGTGATGTCGGCGATGAAGGTGGCGATGCCGCCGCTCATCAGGTCGTCGACCTGGCCGAAATCCACCGCCGCCTTCAGCCGTCCGGCCAGCCGCTCCCCCGCGGCCCGGCGCGCCGGCGGCGCTCCCGGCGCGACGCGGGCCAGCGCCTCGGTCATGCGGTCCACCGAGAAGCAGATCGAGTGCGGGAATTCGGCATCGAACAGCAGGAATTCGGCGATCTTCTGCGGCCGGATCGAGGCGGTGTACTGCTTGGTATAGGGTTCCCAGGCGGTGCAGAATTTCAGCAGCACCAGCCAGTCGAAATATTTCGGCCCACGCACCACATCGCCCGCGGCGCGGAAATGCACGTCCAGCAGGCGGCCGATCAGCTGCACCCGCTCGATATGGCGGCCCAGCTCCAGGAAGTACCAGCCTTCGCCATGGGAGAGGGTCGAATAGGTGACGCCTTCCAGGGCATGCATCTCCTCCAGCGCCTCGCGGAACAGCCGGGCAGGCGTGTGCACCCAGATCGAATCCATCGTCACCGGCGAGAGGCGCAGGTAGAGCCGGTTGAGATTTTCCCAGACCTCGTTCGACAGCGCCTCGCGCACCTGGCGGGCATTATCGCGCGCCATCGCCAGCGAATTGACCAGCGCCGCATCATTGTCGCGGTCGAAGGCCAGGCGGCGGGTGATGACGAAGGCATCCTGATGGGTGACGGGGCGGTCATCGCCGGTCAGGGACTCGACCACCCGCGCCCAGGAGGCGGAGGCGTCCTCGGGCGTCTGCTCGACCATGGATTCCAGCTTAACCGCCAGCAGGCGCGCGGTGTGCTCGGCCCGCTCGATATAGCGCGCCATCCAGTAGAGGGAATCTGCGACCCGCGACAGCATCTATGAACTCAGCACCCAGGTGTCCTTCGAGCCGCCGCCCTGGCTGGAATTCACCACAAGGCTGCCGCGCTTGAGGGCGACGCGGGTCAGGGCGCCGGGCACGATCTTGGTTTCGGCGCCGTGCAGGATGAAGGGGCGCAAATCCACATGCCGGGCCTCGACGCCGTTGCCGACAAAGGTGGGGGCGGTGGAAAGCTGGATCGTGGGCTGGGCGATGTAGTTGTCGGGGTCGGCCTTGATCTTCTCGGCGAATTCCTCGCGTTCGGCCGTGGAGGCGTGCGGCCCCACCAGCATGCCAGAGCCGCCGCTCTCGCCCACCGCTTTCACTACCAGCTTGTCGAGATTGGCCAGGACGTGGTTCAGCGACTTCTCCTCGCGGCAGAGAAAAGTCTCGACGTTGTTGAGGATCGGTTCTTCGGACAGGTAGTAGCGGATCAGGCGCGGGACATAGGCATAGACCGCCTTGTCGTCGGCGACGCCGGTGCCCAGCGCGTTGGCGATCATCACATTGCCGGCACGGTAGGCGTTGAACAGCCCCGGCACCCCCAGCGCCGAATCCTCGCGGAAGATCAGGGGATCGACGAAATCGTCGTCGATGCGGCGATAGATGACGTCAACCCGCTTCAGGCCGGAGGTGGTGCGGGTATAGACGACATTGTCGTTGACCAGCAGGTCACGGCCCTCGACCAGCTCCACGCCCATCTGCCGGGCCAGGAAGGCATGCTCGAAATAGGCGCTGTTGAAGACGCCCGGCGTCAACACCGCGATGGAGACATCCTCATGGAACGGCGCCAGCGAGCGCAGCGTCGCCAGAAGCTCCAGCGGGTATTGTTCGATCGCCCGCACATTCATGGAGCGGAAGACGGCGGGGAAGGCGCGGCGCGCCACATCGCGGTTGGCCAGCATGTAGCTGACGCCGGAAGGAACACGCAGATTGTCCTCCAGCACCACGAACTCGCCGCTTTCGGCGCGTATCAGGTCGCTGCCGCAGATGTTCACATAGGCGCCGTGCGGTACCGGCAGGCCGCGCATCTCGCGGCGATAATGCTTGGAGCCGAAGATCATGGCGCGCGGCACCACGCCGTCCTTCAGCACCCGCCCGTCGCTGTAGATGTCGCGCAGGAACATGTTGAGCGCGACGATGCGCTGGGTCAGGCCGGCTTCCAACCGCGCCCATTCGGCATGGGTAATGATGCGGGGCAGAAGGTCGGTGGGAATGATCCGCTCGGTGGCGCGGTTGTCGCTATAGACGGTGAAGGTGATGCCCTGGTGCAGGAAACTCTGCTCGCAGGCCTGCTGGCGGCGGGAAAGTTCCTCCAGCGACAAGGTGGAAAGCCGCGAATCCAGGGCGGCATAGGGCGGGCGCACCGTGCCGTCGGGGGCGAACATTTCGTCAAAGGCGCGGGCCAGTTCGTAATTGGCATAGGGGGCGTCCTGGCCCGGCCGGGCGCGGCGGCCAGGCGCGGCGACGATGTCGGGGCCGCCAAAGTCTTCCGTGTTCGCAAAGGCCTCTTGCTGCATAAGCGAACAGTGACGTTCCCGCTGCAATTCCGTCAAGGCGGGGCTGACAATTCGTCTTTTTCGGGGTCTGGGGCGGGTGGCGCCCGTCAACAGGCAGCGCCACCCACCCCATCGCAAGCTCCCAAGGCAGCACCGGAGAAGACTGCCGCGCCGGCCGGGCATTTCTATCGGGGGGAGATGTCCCGGGCCGTGGTGCAATTATAGGTTGTAACCCGAAGCCGTAAACAGTGGGTTAAACCAGCAGCCCCAGAAGGGCGCCCTGGTTGGGGGCGGGCGCGATATGGACGGTGCCGAACCGGCCAGGCGGCAGGACGGAGGCGGTGGCGGGGCTGATGCAGAAGGCGGTCACGCTTTCCAGATTGAGGCCATTCGCCTCCTCGAGAAAAATCCGGGCGCTGCGGGGCGAAAAGAACAACACGGCGTCCACCGTTCCGGCCCGCAGGGCGGCGGCGGCATCGGGCGCCAGCGGCAGGGCATCGACGGCATAAAGCACCCGGCGCCGCACCGGATAGCCCTGCGCCGTCAGGTCTTGCGCCAGATGGCCGGCGCTTTCCTCGCCGCAAACATGCAGCAGCGCGCCGGCGCCGGGCGCAAGCCAGCGCGGCACCGCGGCGGCCAGCGCCCGAGCATCGCCATTGGCATTTTCGACGCGGGAAAACCCGGCGGCGCGG
>CAZYGO010000070.1:0-4156 GCA_964647455.1 uncultured Rhizobium sp. | reverse complement strand
CAGCCTCCTTCTGAACTTCCGTCTGAAGGAAGGCGTAGCGGAGGGTGGTGGCAGCCTGCGTATGGCCCAGAGCGCGCCCCACAGTCGTCAGATCGGCTCCTCCGGATAGCATAAAGCTAGCATAGGTACGTCGCAGGTCATGGATTCGATAGCCAGAAAGGCCCGCAGAAGCACAAAGGGCCGTCCATGGGCGCTTCAGATCAACCCGCCCCTTTGTCATTGTCCGCCCAGGGAAGAGATGCAGGAGCGCCCCTGATTGGCTCTGGCGCATCCTCTTGAGAAGATCAACCACGGCGCTCGCCAAATGGACTTGATGACGAATCTTCGTCTTGGTGTGAGACGACGGTTTCACCCAGATGCCGTTTTCCAGATCGAACTGATCCCACGTCGCGTTCAATACCTCACGAAGGCGCGCTCCGGTGAAAAGCAAGAGCCGCACGGCATTTGCGGCTCCTTGGTCCTCAAATGTATCGCAGGCGGTCAGAAGACGTAAGACCTGCTCCTTGCCGAGATAGGTTTGGCGCTTGTCCTCTGGATAACGATCAACACCGTTGCACGGGTTAGCCACCGCCCATCCATTCTTTAGTGCCAGGTTAAACATCTTGCTGAGACCGGCGCGCAGCGTATTTGCGCGATACCCACTCGCAGTATCACGGGCTATGCCGACTACCTTCATGATGTCTCTGACCGTTACCTCGGCGACCTTTCTCGCCCCAAGGGTGGGCATGACAAACCGATCGAGTAATCTACGCATCTCCTTTATAGTCTGCGGGTCCAACCCCCGTGCTTGAGCGTAGTCTTCCAGATAAAACCTAGCCAATGTTTGAATCGTTGGGGCAGCGCGGCTCTCGCGACGTTCTAGGCTGGGGTTTCCGCCTTCATCCACTTGGGTTCGCAACACTCGGGCTGATTTCCTAGCGATCTCGACAGTCATGGCCGGGAAATGCCCAATAGTCAGCTTCCCTTGACCGCCAGCGCGCGTCCTGAACTGAAAGATAAAGCTCTTGCGACCGCTGGGCATGACGCGCACGCCGAAACCCGGAACTTGTAGGTCCCAGACAAATGTCCCCGGCGCTGCATCAACAATGAGCCGTTTGGTGAGGTTGGAAAGTGTACGCTTCGGCATGATGGTCTCCTATCCTTCGCAGGTAGGATGCCGCTTTCGTGGAAGCAAGGTGGAAGCAACGGAACAGGTAGTTGCCCGTAATTGGGCGTTGTAGCTCGTGTTCGGATTTTCATAAGCGGTTGATTGGTGAGGCAGACTCGTTCTCAACAGTAACCCACCGTATCTCGACAACCGAATTCGTAATGCGGGGGTCGCGTGTTCGAGTCACGCAGGCGGCACCATTCACATCCGCAATGCGCGGGTATGAATGCCAGGTTGCGGCCAGTGACAGCCAGTCGCAGTGCGCGCGCCCCGCGAAGCACCGGGCGCTGCGGTGGCCCGGCAAGTTACGGCTTTTCCTCGCCCAGCAATTCGCCGCTGTAATTCTCGATCACCAGGCTGATCGGCGTTTCCTGCGGCGTCAGCAGCACCGCCTTCACCTGCAGCACCGCCGCGCCGGATGGCCGCGCGGTTCCCAGCGTCTGGCGGTGGAAGTCCAGCGGCCGCACCACCGTGCCGAACGGCGTGTCGCTCGTCTCCAGGCTGCGGTTCATCTCCGCCGTCAGGCGGGCGGGCACATACCAATTGTCCGCTTCGGACAAGAGGTGGGTGCCGCAGACCAGCCGCACATGGCGATGACGCACCGGCTCGTCCGCGCCCACCTGCAGCAGAGCGCGCACCTGCGGCGTCGCGGCGTTGTCCGCCGGCACCGTCTCGGCCCGTATCGTCGCAGGCTCGGCCAGGTGCAGCTCGGCGCAGCGGCGCGCGAGAAATTGCGTCGCGCTGGGCGCGGCCAGCACATCGCGTTGCAATCGATCGATGCCGGCCTGCTGGGCCCCAGCGCTGCCCGCGGACGCCAGCAGCATCAGCATCCATGTCATCCGGCGCAAATTGCTCATGGCCCCATCATGGCACGGCTTTGTTGCGCCGCACCACGGCCTTTTCTTGCGTCGGGAGACTTTCGTCGGCACTGTGGCGAAAAGCCGAACAACCGGGTTCTCAGGGGGATTTGATGACCGTTGACGCTGCGCAGAAGCCTACCCGCGTCCGCTATCTGATGCTGGTGATGATGTTCGTCACCGTTGTCATCAACTATCTCGACCGCAGCAACATCT
The DNA here is from genome assembly GCA_964647455.1 of uncultured Rhizobium sp. GTDB lineage: Bacteria > Pseudomonadota > Alphaproteobacteria > Micropepsales > Micropepsaceae > Rhizomicrobium. The sequence goes on along the minus strand of CAZYGO010000070.1, from coordinate 1,936 downwards.
CCACCGCCGTCTCCGCCATCAAGACCGAGTATGGCATCGGCAACGCGGAAATGGGCCTGATCCTGGGGGCTTTCGGCTGGACCTATGCCCTGTTCCAGATCCCCGGCGGCTGGCTGGTGGACAAGATGGCGCCGCGCGTGCTGCTGCCCATCATCCTGATCGGCTGGTCGATCGCCACCATCTCCACCAGCATTGCCAGCACGGTGCTCGGCTTCTTCATCATCCGCCTGATGGTCGGCCTGCTCGAGGCGCCGGCCTACTCGATCTTCAACCAGGTGACCACCGCCTGGTTTCCCAACCGCGAGCGCGCCACCGCGGTCGGCACCTTTATCTCGGCCCAGTTTCTGGGCCCGGCCTTCATCACCGGCCTCCTGATCCTGCTGGTCAGCGCCTATGGCTGGCGCTCGGTCTTCTATGTCACCGGCGGGGCCGGCCTGATCTGGGGCGTCGTCTGGTACCTGATCTATCGCGGCCCGCGCGAATCCAAACTGGTAAACCAGGCCGAGCTCGACGAGATCGAGGCCGGCGGCGCCATCCTCGATTTCGGCCGCATCGGCGAAGCCAAGATCAAGTTCACCTGGGCCGATTTCTTCACCGTCCTCAAATACAGGAAGCTGTGGGGCGTCTATATCGGCCAGTTCACCATCACCTCCAGCCAGTTCTTCTTCTTCACCTGGTTCCCGACCTACCTGAAGGAATACCGCCATCTCGACGTCACCACGACCAGCGTCTATTCCTCGCTGCCATTCGTGGGCGCGTGGCTCGGGGCGCTCTGCTCGGGCTTCTTCTCCGACGCGTTGCTGAAGCGCGGCTTCAGCCTGGGCACCGCGCGCAAGACGCCGATCATCCTGGGTCTTTTGATCTCCAGCGTCATCGTGGTGGCCAACTATGTGGAATCGGCGGGCGTGGCGGTGGCGTTCTTCACCCTTGCCCTGTTCGGCAATGGCCTCGCCTCGATCGGCTGGTCTCTGATCTCCTCGGTGGCGCCGCGGCGCCTGATCGGCCTCACCGGCGGCACCTTCAACGGCATCTCCAACCTGTCGGGCATCGTCACGCCCATGATCATCGGTTACCTGGCGGCGAACGGAAATTTCGCTCCAGGCCTGGCCTATATTGGCTGCGTCGCGCTGGTGGGCGTCTTCGCCTATGTCACGATGATCGGCAAGCTGGAGCCCGTCGAGTAAGGAGCGGGGCGCGCGGCAGCGGCAGGCTAGTGGAGTTTCAGCCGGGGCCTGATGATCCGGTTGATCCAGCTATACACCACCATCGCGGTGCCCTTCATCACGCCGTGAATGGCGTAAAGGTGCATGCGGTAGAGCGAGGCATAGACGAAGCGCGCGATGCGGCCCTCGATCGCCATGCGCCCGCCCACCAGATTGCCCATCAGGCTGCCGACGGTGGAATAGCGCGACAGCGACACCAGCGAACCATGGTCGTGATAGACGAAGGGCTTGAGCGGCCGGCCGGCGATCAGCCGCTTGATGTTGGTGAACGCCACGGACGCCATCTGATGCGCCGCCTGCGCGCGCGGCGGCACCGGGCGTGAGCCGCCCTCCGGCAGGAACAGGGCGCAGTCGCCGATGGCGAAGATGCGCTCGTCGCGCGTGGTCTGCAGGGTGGGCCGCACGACCAGCTGGTTGCCGCGCCCGGTCTCCAGCCCGCCGATCTCCTTCAGCAGGTCCGGCGCCTTGACCCCGGCCGCCCACAGCCGCAGGTCGGCGCGGATGAATTCGCCCGACGCAGTCTTCATGCCGTCGCGCGTCGCTTCCGTCACCGCCATGCCGGTCAATACGCGCACACCCAGCGCTTCGAGTTCGCCCTGGGCCGCCGCCGCCAGATCCTCGGGCAGGGCGGGCAGGATGCGCGGCCCCGCCTCGATCAGCGTCACTTCCAGCCGGCTCTCGTCGAAGACCTCCAGCCCGTACAGCTTGAGGGC
>CAZYGO010000069.1:0-2512 GCA_964647455.1 uncultured Rhizobium sp. | reverse complement strand
CCCCTGCTCCACCGCGACATGCCCAAGATCGTGGAAGGCTATATCGAACGCGACAAGTTCGTGATCCTGTGCACCAACGCGCTGCTGCTGGCCAAGAAGATCGACCAGTACAAGCCGCACCCCAATTTCACCTGGTCGATCCATCTGGATGGCGACAAGGTGATGCACGACAAGTCGGTCTGCCTGGACGGCACCTATGACAAGGCTGTCGCCGCGATCAAGATGGCCAAGGAGCGGGGCTTCCGCACCCAGATCAACTGCACCTTGTTCGATGGCGCCGATCCGGCCCGCACTGCCGCCTTCTTCGACCTGATGATGGAGATGGGCGTGGACGGCATCACCGTCTCGCCCGGCTATGCCTATGAGCGCGCGCCCGACCAGGAACACTTCCTCAACCGCGAGCGCACCAAGAACATGTTCCGCGAGATCCTGAAGCGCGGCCGCGGCGGCAAGGCCTGGGATTTCACCAATTCCAGCCTTTTCATGGATTTCCTGGCCGGCAACCAGACCTATGAATGCACTCCCTGGTCCATGCCGCTCTACACCGTGTTCGGCTGGCAGAAGCCCTGCTACCTCCTGGGCGAGGGCTATGCCAAGAGCTTCAACGAGCTGATGGAAGGCACCGAGTGGGAGAAGTATGGCGTCGGCAAGTATGAGAAGTGCGCCGACTGCATGGTCCATTGCGGCTTTGAAGGCACCGCGGCCAAGGACATGCTGCGCCATCCGCTCAAGGCGGTGCCGCTGATGCTGCGCGGCGTCAGGACCGAAGGTCCGATGGCGCCAGATATCGACCTCTCGAACCAGCGGCCGGCGGAATACAGCTTCTCCCGCCATGTCGAGAGCAAGATGTCAGAGATCAGGGCCGCCCGGGATGCCGCCAAGGCCGCGGCCCAGACGGCGACGGCAGCCGAGTAACTGCCTGAAGGCTTTGGACGAGCCGCTGCCGGTGCGGATCAGCGCCGGCAGTTGCAGCGGATTTTTGGCCAGCGACCACAGCACGCGACCGACCGAGACGCCGCCATCCGGCCGCATCGCCACCAGGGCGGCGGGCGGCAAGGCATGGCTGGCGTCATCCGAAATCACCCGCAACGCAGCCAGCGGCAACCGACGTTCGGCGGCGAAACGGGCCGCAACCTGGCTTTCCATGTCCACCGCCAGCGCGCCGCCGCTGGTCTCGAACAGGGCGGCCTTGGCGGCGACAGAGGCCAATACGACATCGCTGCCATAGAGCGCGCCCTGCTGCGCGCCTTTTAGCCGCGCCGCCAGCTGCACCCGCCAGGTGGTATCGCATTGATAGTTTCCGTCTTCGGCGACGATGCGCTCGCCGATCACCACATCGCCCACCTTCAAATGCGGCGACAGCGCCCCGCCCAGGCCAATGGAAATGACGCCGCTGATGTCGCCATGCAGGGCGTTGAGCTTTTTCCTGAGGCCTACCGCATCGCCGCCGCCCGCTACCGCGATGACGCCGGAGCGGTCGCCAGAAAAGTGTGAAGCGGCTTTCCGCAAGCGACCGCGACCATCAAAAAAGCCACCGGCGATTTCGGCTTCTTTCGTGAGACCGCAAACAGCCAGGATAGTCATGGCCGCAGCACACCACGCCCCCTGTCATTCCCGGCGAGCGCGAACGCCAGTGAGCGCGAGGGAAGGGAACCCAGGCTGCCAGAAACTTGCGCGATGGATAGAGCCTGGCACCCCTTCCCTCGCATTGCGCGACGCGCGCGCGATGCTCGCCGGGGATGACAGTTGAGGAGGGTCAGGCCACAGACGGCGAGGATGGTCACAGCCCGTACTCGACCCGGCGGCTGTTGGTCGCCTTGAGGTTGCGATAGCGCGCCAAGGCCCAGAGCGGGAAAAAGCGGGGATAGCCGTGATAGTTGAGATAGAAGACACGCGGGAAACCGCCGCCAGTGTAATGCGCCTGCGTCCAAAGGCCGTCCGCTTCCTGCCGGTCGGTCAGCCATTTGACGCCGCGCGCCAGCGCCGGATGATCCACTTGGCCCCCTGCCATCAGGCCCAACAAGGCCCAGGCCGTCTGTGACGCGGTGGAGGGCGCGGGTTCATAGCCGCGATAATCCAGCTTGTAGCTGTCGCAATTCTCGCCCCAGCCGCCATCGGGGTTCTGGATGGCAAGGAGCCAGTCGGCGCCGCGCTTGACGGTTTCGTCGTCGGGACCCAGCCCGGCGCCCGCCAGCCCGGCCAGCGCCGACCAGGTGCCGTAGATGTAGTTGACGCCCCAGCGGCCCCACCAGCTGCCATCCGGCATCTGCTTGCGGCGCAGATATTCAATGCCCTCGTCCAGCCGCGTGCCGGCCTGGCCCAACTGCGCCAACATGCCGACGCAGCGGCCCGACACGTCTTCGGTGGGCGGGTCCAGCAACGCGCCATGATCGGCGAAGGGGATATTATTCAGGTAATAATAGGCATTGTCGGCGTCGAAAGCGCCCCAGCCGCCGCCCCTGGACTGCAATCCCTGCACCCATTCATCGCCGCGCGCGATGGCGGCGTCATA
>CAZYGO010000068.1:0-5062 GCA_964647455.1 uncultured Rhizobium sp. | reverse complement strand
ATCGCCGCGGCGGGCCTGCAGGTCCACGCCCAGGTCGATCTGGGGCCCCTGGGACATCAGCGCCGGGGCGCCCGGATTTTCGAAGGACAAATCCTTGATGTACTGGGCGATGATGGCCACCTGGGGACCATTGGCATCGGGCGCGGGGGTCTGGCCGGCATCACTCATGGGTCGCATCTCTCAAACTGGATTTTGGCCGGGGCGCTACCATGGATTGCGCGGCCCTGACAAGCGAGGGCTGCCCAAGACCCCGCTTTCCCTGGAAAAACAGCCGGTCTAGGCTGATTTCCATCGTTCAGGTGCAGCATGGCGCAAACGCAATGGATTGTTCTTCTGGCCGCGGCCGGCGTCGCCGCGATCGTGCTGGTGCGGCTGTTCATGGTGCTGGGCCGGCGCAGCAGTACCGAATTCCGCCCCATGCCGCCCGGCGGCCCGGTGATCCAAGACCTGCCCGCCAGCGCGCCCCCGCCTGACAAGCTGGATGCGCCGGGCCTGTTCGATCTGCAGATGGCCGACAAGACCTTCGACGCCGCCAAGTTCCTGGAAGGGGCGCGCTCGGCCTATGGCCTGATCGTCACCGCCTTCGAGAAAGGCGACCGCGAAGCCCTGAAGCCGCTGGTTTCTCCGGATGTACTGGAAGGCTTTGCCGCCGCCATTGCGGCGCGGGGCGGCGCACCGGGGCGCTTCCGCTTCGCGGCTGTGAAGGAGGCGCAAATCGAGCAGGCCTCGGTGCAGAACGGCGTGATGGAGATCACCGTCCGCTTCGAGGCGGTGTTCGAGACGGTCGAAGGCGTCGGCGCACCGCATCAGGTCAGCGACCACTGGACCTTCAGCCGCGCCGCCGGGTCCGCCGATCCCAACTGGACGCTGGTGGCGACATCGGGCCAGGCGGCATGAAAGGGCGGATAGCGGTCCTGCTGCCGCTGGCGCTGCTGGCGGCCTGTTCCACCACGCCGAAACCCGCCGTGCCGCCCGGGGCGCCGGCCACGCCAGCCGCACCCAGCGCGGCGCTGCGCCTGACGCGCGCCGGCTTTGCCGACCTGCCGGACTGGAACGGCGCCCGCTTCGATGCGGCGCTGTCGGCATTCCGGCGCGGCTGCGCGCAACTGGCCAGAAAGGATGCCGCTGCCCCCATGGGCGGCGCCGGCTATGCCGGCACTGTGGGCGACTGGCTGCCGCTCTGCGCGGCGGCCGGCGGTGATGCCCGGGCCTTCTTCGAAGCGAATTTTGTTCCCTTCGCCATCAGCGATAGCGACAAGCCGGATGGCCTTTTCACCGGCTATTACGAGCCGGAAATCCTGGCGGCGCCGCAACGCGGCGGCGTCTACCAGACGCCGATCTACGCGCTGCCGGACGACTGGGTGCGCTTCGACCTCGGCCAGTTCGACTCCCGGCTGGCCGGCCAGCGGGTAGTGGCACAGGTGAAGGAGCACACGCTGCAATCCTATCCCGACCGCGCCGCCATCAATGCCGTGCCGCCAAAGGCCGAAGTGCTGCTCTGGGCCGCCGATCCGGTGGCGCTGTTCTTCCTGCAGATCCAGGGCTCCGGCCGCGCCCGCCTGCCCGACGGCTCGAGCGTGCGGCTGGCCTATGCCGGGGCCAATGGCCAGCCCTACACCGCCATCGGCCGCACCCTGATCAACGAGGGCCAGCTGACGCGGGAAAATGTCTCGCTGCAAAGCATCCGCGCCTGGCTTGCCGCCCATCCCGACCAGGCGCGGCGGGTGATGGAGACCGACAAATCCTATGTCTTCTTCGTCCGCGCCGCGATTGACGATCCCCTGCTGGGCAGTACCGGCACGCTGGGCGCCAACCTGACGCCGCTGGCCAGCCTGGCGATCGATGCCAAGCTGAACGCGCTGGGCGCGCCCTACTTTGTCGCGGCCGACGGCCCCGATCCGGTGCATGGCCTGCTGATCGGGCAGGATACCGGCGGCGCCATCAAGGGCGCGGTGCGCGGCGACATCTTCTTCGGCTTCGGCGCAGAAGCCGAGGAGCGCGCCGGGCACATGAACGCGCCGGGGCGCCTGTTCGTGCTGCTGCCCAGCGCGCTGGCCCAGAGGATCGGCGCGGGCCGCGTCTTCTGATGCGCAAGGTGACGGACCCCCGCGCCGAAAGGCGCACAACGGAAAATGAGCGCAAGGAGTTCCAGGCCGACTTCAAGGCTGCGCGCCCGATCAAGCCCAAGGCATCGCCGCGCGGGACCATGAAGCCCGGCGGCAGCGGCGGTCTTGACGGCAACACCCAGGACCGGCTGGACCGCGGCCTGATCGCGCCGGACGCCACGCTCGATCTGCACGGCATGACCCAGGAACGCGCCCATGGCACCCTGATCCGCTTCCTGCAGGGTGCGCGCGAACGAGGCAGCCGCCTGATCGTGGTGGTGACGGGGAAGGGCAATCCCCGCGCCCCGGATGCGGCCGCCTGGACCGAAAGTCCGCATGGCGTGTTGAAGGAGATGGTGCCGCGCTGGCTGGCGGAGCCGGAACTGAAGGCGCTGGTGGCGCGCGTGCAGCCGGCGCATGTCCGCCATGGCGGCGGCGGCGCCTTGTATGTTTACCTTCGGAAGAACCGATGAAGCAGGACTTCCACACCGCCACCATCCCGACCCATGGCGCGGCGCTTTACGACTTCACGGCGGCGGCGGAAAGCTTTGTCGCCAGAAGCGGCATCGCCGACGGGCTGCTCACCTGCTTCATCCGCCACACCTCGGCCTCGCTGCTGATCCAGGAAAACGCCGACCCCATTGTGCAGAAGGACCTGATCGCCGCCTTCGCGCGCCTGGCGCCGGAGGATTTTCCCTATGCCCATGACGAAGAGGGGCCGGACGACATGCCCAGCCACATCAGGAGCGCGCTGACCGCCGTATCCATCGGCGTGCCGGTCACGGGCGGCAGGCTGGCGCTGGGCACCTGGCAGGGTCTCTATCTCTTCGAGCACCGCGCCATCGCGCATCGTCGCGAGGTGCTGTTGCATGTCATCGGCGAATAGGGCCTAGGCCAGGCCGTGCTTCTTGGCCAGGTCGTGCAGCGACACTTCCGGCCGAGCGCCGTAATGCGAGATCACTTCCGCCGCCGCCAGCCCGCCCAGCCTGCCGCAATCGGCCAAGCCCTTGCCATGGGTCAGGCCGTACAGAAAGCCGGCCGCGAACTGGTCGCCGGCGCCGGTGGTGTCCAGCACCCGGGCGACCGGCGCCGCCGGCACTTCATGCACCTGGCTGCCATGGACGATGACGCAGCCCTTCTCCGAACGGGTCAGGGCGGCGATGCCGCCCCAGGTCTTCGCCTTCTCGACGATCTGCGGGAAATTCTCCGCCTGGAACAGGGCATGGGCCTCATCCTCATTGGCGAAAAGAATGTCGAGCTCGTTGTGGAAGAGATGCAGGAACTCGTTGCGGAAGCGGCCGACGCAGAAACTGTCGGACAGCGTCAGCGCGATCTTGCCGCCGGATTCGCGGGCGATCTTCATCGCCTTGCGCGAGGCGTCCTTGGCGGCGGGCTCGTCCCAGAGATAGCCTTCGATATAGACAATCTCGGCTTCGGCGATTTCATGGGGGAAGACATCGTCTGGCGTCAGTTCGCGGCAGGCGCCCAGGTAGGTGTTCATGCTGCGCTGGCCGTCTTCGGTCACCGCGATGATGCTGGACGCGGTGGCGGCGCCCTTGCTGCCCAGCGGCGTCGAATAGTCCACGCCCAGCGTCTTCATGCTGGCGGAGAAGACCGCGCCCAGGCGGTCGGCGTGGACCTTGCCGACATAGACGCCGCGGGCGCCGAACGAGGCCAGGCCCGCCATGGTGTTGGCACAGCTGCCACCTGCCACTTCATGGTTCTGCCCGGCTTCGGCCAGCGCCTTGTTGAGTTCGAAGGCGCGGAACTCGTCCACCAGGGTCATCGCGCCCTTGGCTATCTTGTGCGTGAGAAGGAAATCGTCCTCGACGCGGGCGATGATGTCCACGATGGCGTTGCCCAGGCCGGCGACATGATATTTCTGCGGCATTTTCTCCCCCGCCTGGCTGGCGCTTGCGGCAGGCTTAGGCGAGGACGCTTGCACGCGCAAGACGCATGGTGCATCCCTTCGGCCATGATCCGCCGCGCCGCCTGTCTTGGTCTGCTCCTGCTGCTGGCCGCCTGTTCGCAAGGCCCCAGGCCCGCGCCGGCCGCGCTGCCGCCCGCCAGCATCCTGCCGCCGCCCGTGACGCCGCCGCCCGATGTGCCGATCCCGCCCGCGCCGCCGCGCGGCGAGCCCACCGCCTATCTGGGCCTGACGGAAGCCAATCTGCGCGCCCTGCTGGGTGTGCCGCAATTCACGCGCCGCGACGGCGGCACCCAGATGTGGCGCTATGACGGCGCCCAGTGCCGCGCCTTTTTCTTCCTTTATGGGCCGCAGGGCACCGAGGCGGTGCGCCATGTCGAAACCGTGCCGGCCGGCGCCACCAGCGCCGCCGATCCGCTCTGCCTCAGCGCGCTGCGGAGCGCCCGGAAGCCTTCCTGACCGGCGCTTTCGTCTTCTGGGGCGGCGATGCTTTCTTTTTGGTCGCACCGCCGGACGCAAAACGTTCGCACGCTGCCGCTACTCACCGCACTTTTGCTGGCGGTGGCTCCCGCGTCTTGTCCTTGAAGCGGCAGAGATCGCGCACCACGCAGGTGGGGCAGAGGGGCTTCCTGGCGACGCAGGTATAGCGGCCGTGCAGGATCAGCCAGTGATGGGCGTGCAGCGCATAGGCATCCGGCACGATCTTCCCCAGCCGGTCTTCCACCGCCCGCACATCCTTGCCGGGCGCCAGGCCGGTGCGGTTGGAGACGCGGAAAATATGAGTGTCCACCGCGATGGTCTTTTCCCCAAAGGCGACATTCAGCACCACATTGGCGGTCTTGCGGCCGACACCGGGCAAGGCCTGCAGCGCCTCGCGGTCTTTCGGCACCTGCCCCCCATGCCGTTCGACCAGGATCTTCGCCGCCGCGATCACATTCTTCGCCTTGCCGCGATAAAGCCCGATGGTCTTGATATATTCGATCAGGCCCGCCTCACCCAGTTCCAGCATCTGCTGCGGGGTGTGGACCTT
>CAZYGO010000067.1:0-2530 GCA_964647455.1 uncultured Rhizobium sp. | reverse complement strand
TCTATGAATCTGAAAAAGCCCAACCCCAAACACATCTCGGTGAAAGAAGCGGTGCTGCCCTTCGCCCGCTTCCCCGGCGTCGATACCGTGCTGGGGCCGGAGATGCGCTCGACCGGCGAAGTGATGGGGCTGGACGAGAATTTCGCCCGTGCCTTCGCCAAGAGCCAGATCGGCGCCGGCACCCGGCTGCCGACCGGCGGCACCGTCTTCCTGTCGGTCAAGGACGGCGACAAGGACCTGATCGAACAGCCGGCACGCGAGCTTCTGGCGATGGGCTTTTCGCTGATCGCCACCCGCGGCACCGCCCGGGCGCTGGAGGCGCGGGGCCTGGCCGTCGCGACCATCAACAAGGTGCTGGAAGGCCGCCCGCATGTGGTGGACGCACTGAAGAATGGCGAGATCCACCTGGTCTTCAACACCACCGACGGAGCGCAGGCGCTGGCCGACAGTTCCTCCATCCGCCGGGCCGCGCTGACGTTGAAGGTGCCCTATTACACCACCATGGCCGGGGCCAGGGCGGCCACCCAGGCGATTGCGGCGCTGAAGGGTGGGAGTCTTGAAGTCGCCCCCCTGCAGTCTTACTCTTCGTAAAGCAAGGCCGCGCTAGAGTAGGAATAAGCGCATTTTATCAATGATATAGCCCGCCCCGCCCGGCTTCCCCGCCGGGAGGAGGGCTTTTTTGCCCATCAGGGCACCGGACTGGACGTGACGCGATGGAAAAGATTCCGATGACCGCCTCGGGCTTCAAGGCCCTGGAGGAAGAACTCAACCGGCTCAAGAACCAGGACCGCCATGAAGTGATCAAGGCGATCGCCGAGGCGCGCGCCCATGGCGACCTGTCGGAGAATGCCGAATACCACGCCGCCAAGGAGCGCCAGAGCTTCATCGAGGGCCGGGTGATGGAACTGGAAGACCAGATCGGGCGCGCCGACGTCATCGACATCTCCAAGCTGTCGGGAACCAGCATCAAGTTCGGCGCCACCGTCACGCTGGTGGACGAGGACACCGACGAGGAGCGCAAGTACCAGATCGTCGGCGACCTGGAATCCGACGCCAAGAAGGGGCGGATATCGCTGTCGTCGCCGATTGCGCGCGCCCTGATCGGCAAAAGCAAGGGCGACACCGTAGAGGTTGCCGCCCCCGGCGGTGCGCGGTCATACGAGATTCTCAAAGTGGAATTCGTCTGAGCGGGACTGCCTCCCCGTCGCTCGCTCGTGCTCGCGGCGTTCACGCCCCCTCGCCTGTCCACTGGACAGGCCCGCCGGGGACGACGGATGAAATGAAGGTGCCGCCCGCGAGGACGGCACCAATTTCGCGTGAAGCCTAACTGAAGAATCCCACATGCGGGCCGTCAACACTGGCCAGCTTGCCGTCTTTCACCCAGACTAGCCATTGCCTTGTGGTGTGCTCATAGGTGACTTCGAAGTGATCGAAATCCGCCATGCCGCCACCCTTGTAGACGATGGTTTTCGGCGCGCCCCAGGACCGGCTCTCATTGGGAGAAAGGGCCTGATTGCGGCCCACGACCGCGGCCAGTTCGGGCGTCATCGCGGCAAAGTCCGGTGAGCCTGCATACAGGCTGTCGACATATTTGCGCAGCGCCGCCGCCGTGCCCGGATGCTGGGGCTGGTTCGGGATCAGCGCGTCGCCCCACATCAGGTGATCCAGCTTGCCGCCGACCAGCGGCGCCGCCTCATAAGTGGCGGTGCCGTTGGCATAACGCACATCGTAGACGTCCCAGCCGCGTTGGCTGATGTTGCGAAAGGTGATCGTCTGCAGCGCGCCCAGGCGTTTGGCATCGCTCAGCAACAGTCGCAACGATTCACCCGTGGCAGCCTGGAGATGCGGCGTCATCACGCTGTCATCCGGCACGCCCCGCGTTAGTCCATCAGAATAGCGGCGCAAAGCCTCTGCCAGGCCCGGGCTGGGCTTATTGTCCTTGCGCCCGATCCTGGGCATGGCCGCGGCTACCTTCAGATCGGCGTCGCGGCCTATCAGCGTCTCGCTCCACGTGACGCGGCCCTCCTGGGCGAAGACCGGCGCCGTAAAGACACCCATGGCCAGCGGCATGACAAGCGCGGCGGCGGCCGATGCAGCCAGAAGCGCCTTTTTCGGGATGTTGAGACGGGCGATAACAGAGTTCCTCATGATGTCCTCCATGCGTTTCCCGAGATCGGCGCCGGACACCCCGGCGGCGCAGGCCAGCGGCGAGGCGACGTAATGCCGGCAGATCTTGAGGATGCCTTCGGCATAGGTCTGCGGGTCGCTGCCCGATGCCAGCACCGCCTCGTCACAGGCCTTTTCGCGCTCGGCAATCAGACGCATGCCCAGCCACCACACCGGCGGCCAGAACCAGAAGACGGCCTCCACTAGCATGTGCAACGCCGCGGTGAGATTGTCGCGGCGGCTGAGATGGCAGGCTTCGTGCGTGATGATGGCCTGCAGTTGATCCGGCGTCAGCCTTTCGGCGATGCCTTCCGGCAGCAGCAGCACGGGACGGAAAATGCCGACCAGGCCCGGCTCCAGCAGC
>CAZYGO010000066.1:0-3249 GCA_964647455.1 uncultured Rhizobium sp. | reverse complement strand
TAGACCTTCTTGGTGAAGGTGGTCGTCACCTTGCCGCCGGCCTTTTCGACAGCCTCGCGGGCCGAGGCGCTGGCGCCAGCCACTTCGATGTCGATCTTGGCCTTGATCTCGCCCTTGGCCAGCAGGCGCACGCCGTCACGTGACTTGTGAGCCAGGCCGGCCTTGCGCAGCACCTCTTCGGTGATCTTGGCGGCGCCATCCAGGCGCTTGTCGTCGATCGCCTTCTGGATGCGGCCCAGATTCACTTCCGAGAAGTCGCGGGCGAAGATATTGCGGAAGCCGCGCTTGGGCATGCGCATGTGCAGCGGCATCTGGCCGCCTTCGAAGCCATGCACCTGGTTGCCGGTGCGGGCCTTGGCGCCCTTGACGCCGCGGCCGGAAGTCTTGCCCAGGCCCGAGGAGGAACCGCGGCCGACCTTGTCCTTGCGCTTGTGGGCGCCGGGATTGTTCCTGATCTCATTCAGCTTCATTGCAACTCTCCATGGCCGCGCAAACGCGGCCACCAATTACTTCTTCTCTTCGACGATCTCGACCAGATGCTTGATCGAGTTGATCATGCCGCGCACCGAGGGCGTATCCTCAAGCGTGCGGGTGCGGCGGATCTTGCCCAGGCCCAGGCCGCGCAGGGTCTGCGCCTGGATGTCGGGGCGGCGGGCGGCGCTGCGGATTTGGCGCACCGTGATGGTCTTCTTCGCGGCCATGGCTTCTGCTCCTTAAGCCTTACTGCGCCGAAGCGGATTCGGAGGTCGAATCCTCGCGGCGGGCGAGAATCTCCGCCACGCTGCGACCGCGGCGCTGCGCCACCATGCGGGGGCTCTGCTGGTTCTTCAGCGCGTCGAAAGTGGCGCGCACCATGTTGTAGGGGTTGGAGGTGCCCAGCGACTTCGACACCACATCGCCCACGCCCAGCGCCTCGAACACGGCGCGCATCGGGCCGCCGGCGATAATGCCGGTACCGGCCGGCGCGGGGCGCACAACCACCTTGCCGGCGCCATGATGGCCGCGCACTTCATGGTGGATGGTGCGGCCATCCTTCAGCGGGATGCGGATCATCGCCTTCTTGGCATCGTCAGTGGCCTTGCGGATGGCTTCCGGCACTTCGCGCGCCTTGCCATGGCCGAAGCCGACCCGGCCATTGCCGTCGCCCACCACCACCAGGGCGGCGAAACCGAAGCGCCGGCCGCCCTTCACCACCTTGGCGACACGGTTGATGTGCACCAGCTTGTCGATCAGGTCACTGTCCTTCTCCTCGCGGTCGCGGCCACGGCCGCGGCCCTCGCCGCGCTCGCGCCCGCCACGCTCACCGCGCTCGCCCCGGCCGCGACGGCCGCGGGTTTCCTGGGCTTCGCCTTGCTGCTGTTCGTCTGCCATAGCTGCGTTCCTTAGAAGTCGAGACCGGCTTCACGAGCCGCTTCGGCGAGCGCCTTGACGCGCCCATGATAGATGTAACCGCCACGGTCGAAGACCACCTGGGTGACGCCGGCGGCCTTGGCGCGCTCGGCGATCTTCTTGCCGACCTGGCCGGCGGCTTCGACATTGTAACCCTTGGCGATGCCGGCATCCTTCTCCGCGGTGGAGGCGGCGGCAACGGTGACGGCCTTACGGTCGTCGATCACCTGGGCATAGATGTGCTTGCCGGAACGGAACACCGAGAGGCGCGGACGGTCCGACTTGGTGCCGATATGGTGGCGGGTGCGCGACTGGCGCTTCTTGAAGAGAGCGTTGGTCATCTTACTTCTTCTTGCCTTCCTTGCGGCGGACATATTCGCCTTCGTAGCGAACACCCTTGCCCTTGTAGGGCTCCGGCGGACGATAGGAACGGATTTCGGCGGCGACCTGACCGACCAGCTGCTTGTCGATGCCGCTGACCGAAATCATGGTCGGCTTCTCGCTTGTGATGGTGATGCCGGCCGGGATCGGATAGGGCACGTCGTGGCTGAAACCGAGCTGCAGGTTCAGGACCTTGCCCTGCACTGCGGCGCGGTAGCCGACGCCCTGGATTTCCAGCTTCTGGGTGAAGCCGTTGGTGACGCCTTCGACCAGGTTGTTCACCAGGGTACGGGACAGACCCCACATCTGCGGGCCGCGCTCGGCCCCTTCACGCGGGCTGACGGCGATGGCGCCGTCCTGCAGCGTGGCGGAAACTTCCGGCACCAGCTTGACGCTGAGCTCACCCTTGGGACCCTTGACCTTGACCGTCTGGCCTTCGACCGAGGCGGTGACGCCTTTCGGAAGCGGGACGGGTTTCTTGCCGATACGGGACATGGGCTCTCCTAGAACACCTGGCAAAGGACTTCGCCGCCGACATTCTTCTCGCGGGCGGAATTGTCCGTCATCACGCCCTGCGGCGTGGAAAGGATGGAAACGCCCAGGCCCTGGCGGTGGGGCTTGAGCTCGCTGACCGAGGAATAGACCCGGCGGCCGGGGGTGGAGATACGCTTCAGCTCGCGGATGACGGGCTCGCCATCGTGATACTTGAGCTCGATCTCCAGCTCCTTGTGGCCCTTGGTCTCGACCTCGGCATAGCCGCGGATGAAGCCTTCTTCCTGCAGCACGTCGAGCAGGCGGGTGCGCAGGCGCGAGTTGGGCGACTTGATCTTGCTCATGCGGCGCATCTGGCCGTTGCGGATGCGGGTGATGAGATCGCCAATCGGATCGATAATCATTGGTGTCTCCTTACCAGCTCGCCTTGGTCATGCCGGGGATCTGGCCGAAATTCGACAGTGAGCGCAGCGCAATACGGCTCATCTTGACCTTGCGGTAATAGCCCTTGGGGCGACCGGAAAGTTCGCAGCGGTGATGGATGCGGACCTTGGAGGAATTGCGCGGCAGCTTGGCCAGCTTGAGGTGGGCGGCAAAACGCTCCTCTTCCGGCAGCTTGGGGTTCTTGGTCGCGGCCTTCAGTGCGGCACGCTTGGCGGCATACTGGGCCACCAGCTTCTCACGCTTCTTGTTCCGGTTGATCGCGCTCGTCTTAGCCATTGGTTTGAGCCCTTAGTTCGTCGTGAAGGGGAACTGGAAGCCTTCGAGCAGCGCCCGGGCCTCCTCGTCCGTCTTCGCGGAGGTGTTGACCACGATGTCCATCCCCCACACCGTTTCGGTCTTGTCGTAATCGATCTCGAGGAACACGACGTGCTCCTTCATGCCCATGGCATAATTGCCGCGGCCATCGAACGACTTCGGGTTGATGCCGCGGAAGTCGCGCACGCGCGGCAGCGCCATGGTGACCAGCCGATCGAGGAACTCGTA
>CAZYGO010000065.1:0-4647 GCA_964647455.1 uncultured Rhizobium sp. | reverse complement strand
GCTCTATCGCAAGATCCTGGCGATGCGCAAAACGCCCCGCCCCTGGTTCACCGGCTCGCCGAACGCGCTGGCCAATCTGTATGGCGAGATGCGCTTCCCGCAGCCAACCGAGTAGAATCGAGGCTCAGTTTCGCGATGGCGCGGCGGGCGGACGCGGCGGCGCGGGCGGCGGCGCCTTGACGAAGGCCTCCACGTCCCTGGCGGCCTGCGTCACTAGGCCGGGCTTGGCCGTGAAGCCAATATCTTTCATCCAGTCCACCAGGCGATCCGGCCAGCTGCCATAGGCGATGCCGCCCTTGTCGCCCAGCCCGGCGGTCGGCACCGGCTCGTCGGGCCCCACCCGGTCACCGGGATGGTGGCCACGGGCGTAGATGTGCATCTCCACATTGGGAATGCCGGCCTGCAGCATGGCGGAGAAATATTCGTCCGCCCAAACGGCATGGACCTTGTCACCCCAGCCGGCGCAGACGATGAAGGCCGGGGGCGTGTTCTTCGGGATCGGCGGCTTGCCGCCGCGAGTGAAGGGCGACGGACCCGGATAGATGATGCCGACGAAATCGGGCCGCGAGGAAATTCCCGCCAGCGGATCGGTGGGGGCGTTGTTCTTGGCGTCGAATTCCTCAAAGGCGATGGCGGCGGGCGCCGCCAGCTCGGCGCCGGCGGAGAAGCCCATGATGCCAATGCGGTTGGGATCGATGTTCCACCCCTTGGCATGCGCCCGCACCAGGCGGATGGCCTGCTGGGCGTCATAGACCTCATCGGTCTTGGGATCGTAGCCGTCGCGGCGCAGGCGATTGCGCAGGATGATGGCGGTCATGCCGTGATTGTAGAGCCAAGGCACGAAATCGGCGGCCTCGCTGCCGACATTCAGCGTGTTATGGCCGCCACCTGCCGCCAGGATGATGGCGGTGCCGGTGTTGAAGCTGGCCGGAGCGAAATGCACTTCGATGGAAGGATTGTGGATCGAGACGATGCTGTTGATCCGCCCCTGCACCGTGCGATCCATGTTGTAGACTTCGGGGATGCTAACCTTGTCCGCCTTGAGATAGGGCGAGCCCGGCGGGAAAAGCGGCATCACGATGCCGCCCGGCAGGATGGTCAGGGGCGCATAGGGTCCGCCCGTCTGCGGCCCCGGGGCGGGAACGTTCTGCGGCGCCGGCACCGGCGGCAGCGCCGGGCGCTGCGCCATGCCGGGGACGGCAGTCAGCGCGTAACCGACCAGGCCAAGAACGAATTTCCGCATGCGATTCCCCCCTTTGTCTGTCGCCATATTTTATGAGTGACGGCCGGGGATCAACCTAGCGCCGCCGTAAAAAATCGCTAATAGTCAGACAAATAGAACGCAGCGGGGAAACACATGTATCTGAGAAGCTTTGCACGGACCATGATGATGGCCGTCTCCACCGGTGTGTTTGCCACCGCCGCCTTCGCCGACGCCCATACCGACCGCCAGGCCGTGATGCGCGCCAACAATACCGCCATCACTGCCATTGATGGCCTGGTGGTGGGCATCCTCAAGCCCGACGAGGTAAAGAAGAACGCTCAGATCCTGATCGACAACGGCGCCAGGATTTCGGCCCTGTTCGCGCCCGGCACCGACCAGAACGATCCCGGCGCCAAGCCGGAAGTCTGGACCGATGCCGCCGGGTTCAAGGCCGCCAACGACAAATTCATCGCCGACGCCAAGACCTTCCTGACTGCGCCCGATCGCATCGCCATGGCGCACGCGCTGGTGACGGTGCAGGCCGACTGCGCCGCCTGCCACCGCACCTATCGCGTCATGCCGCCAGCACCGGCGGGCGGACGCGGTGGACGCGGCGCCCCGCCCGCCAATCAATAGGACCGATATTCCAGCTCTGCTGGGGAATGGGCGTTGCGGCTCCGGAGCTTGGCGGAACCCCGCGAAAGCTAGAGCCCGAAGGGATAGGTTTCCGGCGTGCCGGCGGGCCGTCCCGCCGCGAGCGGCGTTACCGCCGTGCTGGTCTCGAACCAGACCATGGCGTCAAACTGCTCGCTCAGCACCGCGCGGAAATAGTGACTGAGCAGTTCGGTCTCGGGCCGATATACCACCCCGATGGCCCTCTCCAGCCGCGGCTCCGCCAGCAATGCGCGCAAATGCTCCCTGTCCCCGCGCCAGTCGAAAAGCGCGCGGGCGTGACCCGCCTCGCGGAAAAGCCGCTCATAGCTGTCCGGCCGCGCCGGGCGCACCCGCTTGATTTCCATCGGGCTGTCCCAGTCCGAGGCGGCGGCCACCGTGCCGCGGTCGGTGGAAAAGCCGATCGCCACCATGTCATTGCCATGGGCGGTGCGGCAAAGTTCGCCGACGTTGAACTCCCCTTCCCACCCCATTGAGGTGGCGGCAGCGTTGCCGACATGGGAATTGTGCGCCCAGACAATCGCCTTGGCGCCCGGCCGCGACACCATCAGCCGCTGCAACGTATCGAACATGTGGCGGTCGCGCAGGTTCCAGGATTCCCGCGAGCCTCGATACATGATGCGGTAATATTCCTCCGCCGACCGGACGATGCGGGCATTCTGCGCCGCATCGAAGAAGCGTTCGCCATCCCTGGCGGCATAGTCCAGCCGCCGGCGCAGCAACGCCAGCAATTGCTGATGGACTTCCTGCTCGCAGGTATCGCCTCCCCGCAACGCGTTCTGGCCATAGGCGGCAGGCGATTCCTGCCAGGGGGTCAGACAGCCATAGCGCTGCCGTGCGAGGCGCGCGGCCGCAGGATCGACGCGATCGAGATAGGCCAGAACCGCCGCCATCGAGGCGGAGAGGCTGTAAATGTCCAGCCCGCGAAATTCCACGCGGTCCGGTCGGTCGCGATGGCTGTTCTCGGCGCGCAGCCAGTCGGCGAACTCCCGCACTTCCTGGTTGCGCCACATCCAGCTGGGAAACCGGGCGAAGGCTTCGCCCTGCCCCAGTTCATGTTCGCCGTGCCTCACATAGCGGTCAATCCGCGCCGCATCCGGCCAGTCGGCCTCCACCGCCACGATGTTGAAGCCATGGTTGCGGATCAGGTGGCGGGAAATCGCAGCACGCGCGCGATAGAATTCGCTGGTACCGTGCGTCGCCTCTCCCAGCAGGACCAGATCGGCCTTGCCGAAACTGTCGAAAATGGCGCCGAAGCTGTCGGCATGTTCGGGCGGCGGCAGATCCTGCGCCACCGCCTTCAGGGCCTGGCTGACGGCGCGCCCGGTATCGGCCCTGGTGTCAATCCCGCTCATGCGGGTGACTGTGCCGTTGCATAGCGCTCCAGCAGCGCCATCACTTCGACATCGTCGGTCTGCTCAAAGTCCGCATAATATTGCCCAACCGATCCGAAGGGTTCAGGCGTGGCCAGGCAGATGACCGCGTCCGCGGCGCCCTGGAATTCGCGGATGGTGCCGGCCGGCGCCACCGGCACAGCCAGCACCAGTTCGGCAGGCTGGCGCAGCCGTGCCGATTGCAGCGCCGCCCGCATGGTGTTGCCGGTCGCCAGGCCGTCATCGATCACGATGGCGATGCGGCCGCGTAACGGCAGAGGCTCCCGTCCGCCCAGATAATGACGCCGCCGCCGCTCGATCTCGGCCAGTTCGCGAGCGCAGATCTCGTCGAACGCCCGTTCGCTGGTTCCGGTCAACCGCAGCAAGTCCTGATCGCGGACGATGATGGGGTTGGCGCCATCGACCACCGACCCGACCGCCAGTTCGGGATGGCGAGGCGCTCCGATTTTCCGGACCAGCACCAGATCCAGCGGCGCCTTCAGCGCCCGCGCCACTTCCGCCGCCACCGGCACACCACCGCGCGGCAGCGCCAGGACGACGCAATCGCGGCCGCGATAGGCTTGCAACGCAAGCGCCAGTCTGCGCCCGGCCTCATGGCGATCCTGAAACAGCATGGTCTCTCCTAGGTCACGCTTGCTGCCAGATAGGTCTCGAACCAGGCGGTGGCGAGTTCGGTCACCTTTTCCATCGCGCCCGGCTCGGGAAACAGGTGCGTGGCGCCCGGCACCACCTCCATAATCCATAGCCCGGTGAGGCGGCGGGCGGCGCGGCGATTGAGATCGAGAACCTCTTCGTCCCGGCTGCCGACTATGAAAAGCGTTGGCGCGCGCACTTGTTCCAGCGCCGCGCCCGCCAGATCGGGCCGGCCGCCGCGCGAAACCACGGCACTGATGCCATCGGGCAGGCGCGCTGCCGCGGTCAAGGCCGCCGCCGCGCCGGTGCTGGCACCGAACAGGCCGACCGGCACGCCGCCCACCTTGGTCGAACGGCACCAGGCAATGGCGTCAATCAGGCGGTCCGCCAGGAAGGGACTGTCGAATACGCGCGCGCGGCCGGACGCGGCCTCCTCCTCCGGACTGAGAAGATCGAAAAGCAGGGTTGCCATTCCGACGCGATTGAGCGCGGCGGCCACTTGCCGGTTGCGACCGCTGAAGCGGCTCGAGCCGCTGCCATGGGCAAAGATGACCAGACCCGAAGGTTGCGGCGGACAGTTGAGAAATCCGGGCAGGCGATTTCGCCCGACATTCACCTCCGCGCTTTCGATCTGCAGCACAGGCATCCTGCCTCTCCTGCTGTCAGCCTAATACGGTTGGCGAGGAGGAAATTGATCCGAAGCAATTACGGCCGTTGTTGTGCGGGGAGCAGCGCGAGGGTTTG
>CAZYGO010000064.1:0-8462 GCA_964647455.1 uncultured Rhizobium sp. | reverse complement strand
GGCTTTGCCGAGGCGTTCATGGCAACCTTCAAGGAGATCAAGAAAGCCGAGCTTCGCTTCTGGGAAGCGCGCCGCAGGATGCACCTGCGCGATGCCGCCAAGGCCAGGAAGATGCGCAGGCGTTCGCGCCAGCTCAAGGACAATCCCCTGCGAAGGGAATATGCTGCCGGAAGCCTGAAGCTGGCCGCCATCGCCAGGAAGCTGGCCGATGCGGCGCGCAGCGTGTTGAACGTTCTCTAGGACGGGCGCCGCGCCGCGTCGCGGGCCTTGATGTCGGCCGCGATCTCGGCCTGCACGTTCGTGAGGGTGCGCCCTTCCTTCGGCTTGAGGCCGAAGGCCGAGGCGAGGGCAAGGGCGCCGGCGCATGCTGGGATGCCGCAAGCCTCCTTCGTCCGCGAGAGACCGGTAGCGGAGTTGGAGACGGCGGCTGGGGAAGGGAGCAATGCGCCGGCGCCCGGCCGGCCCAGGCCCAGATCGGGTTCGTGCGGCGTCAACAGCGTCACGACACCGATCGCGAGTAAGGCCCGGAAGATCATCAAGGGGGTCCGTTGTTCTGACGCGAGGAGCATCGCCCGCACCCCTTTGCCGCCGCCTGAAACGGATCGTTAAAATTGCAGGCAGTCGGGGTTCGCGGCGCTGTTCCTCATCGCATCGGAAACGCGATGCTGCCTGCCCCGTTGCAGTTCGATTCAAAATCGCCACGCGATTGAATCGCTTCTGCTGAAAATTTTATTCAAAATCTCGCCGCCCGTTAACGGCGGCGGGGCAAAAGCCCGGAAAAGGTGGCCTTGCGGCTTCACCAAGACGGCAGGATTGTGCCGCGCCACCGTCGTGGAAGTCCTGGAACGCGGGGGAACCCGCGGCGGTGCTGCCTAGGAGGCCCGCGCCGCCGGCAGCGTCACCGTGGCGGTGAAGCCTTCGCCCGGCGCACTCTCTACCGCCAGCGTCCCGCCATGCAGTTCGGCGAAGGCCTTGACCAGCGTCAGGCCCAGGCCCGAACCCTGGGCGTGCTGGGTGACATCGCCGGCCTGCTCGAAGGGCCGGAGGATGCGCTCCAGGTCGGCGGCGGAAACGCCGGGGCCGTTGTCGGCGACGATGAAGGCGACCATGGCGCCGTCATGGCGCAGCGACAGCCGGACATGGCCGCCCGGCTGGGTGAAGGTGAGGGCGTTGTCCAGCAGCTGGCCCAGCATGGCGCCGACCACGCTTTCGTCGGCGTCGATCATCACGCCGGGCGGGCACCAGTCCGTCTCCAGCGCGATGTTGCCGGCGGCGGCGCGGCTTTCAAAGTCGCGGGCGGCGGCGGCGAGGGCGTGGCCGGCATCCCTCGGGGCGCGGCGCAGGTCATAGCGGCCCGCCGCCAGCTTGGTGAGGTCCATGATCTGGTTGACCAGCCGCAGCAGGTTGGTGCCGCCCTGGTGGATCAGCCCGGCATATTCGCGCACCTGGTCCACCGACAGCGCCTCGGCCATCTGGCCCATCAGATCGGAGAAGCCGAGAATGGCGTTGAGCGGCGTCTTCAGTTCGTGGCTCATTGCCCTCAGCAGCGTGGTCTTGGCGCCTTCCGCCTCGGCGCTGGCGCGGTCCAGCTTCTGGCTGAGATCGGCCAGATAGGTGGTCTGGCGCTCGGCATGGCTGCGCTGGTCGGCCAGGGCCTGCTCGGTGCGGGCCAGGGCGGTTTCGGCGCGGGTCTTTTCGGTGATGTCGGTGAAGACCATGACGCGGCCGCCATCGGGCGTGGCGCGGGTGCGCACCAGATAGACGGTGCCGTCGGTCGCCTTCAGCGTATGGGCCGAGGCCTGGGCGCGGTGGCTGGCCAGGCGCCGCGACAGCCAGTCGGCCTCGGGCATGCCCAGGTCGAGGCGGCCGGAGCGGGCGGCGCGGGTCACCACTTCGGTCAGGCCCTTGCCCTTCAGCTCGTTGAGTTCGGCGCCGGCCAGGTGGGCATAGCGGTCATTGCCCATCAGGAAACGTTCCTGGCGGTCGTAGAAGGCGACGGCGTCGGCGGAAAGGCCGATGGCTTCCTCCAGCCGGCCCAGGTGGTGGCGGCTTTGCGTCACGTCGCTCCACAGGATGACGGTGCGCCCGGCCGGATCGCGGCGCGCCTTCAGCTCCAAGATGCGGCCGTCGGACAGCAGCAGGTCGCGCGGCGCGAAGGCGCCCGGCTTGAGCTGCGCCAGGCAGGCGGCGATGAAGGCTTCGTCGCCCTGCGGCCGCGCCGCGATGGCGATGGCGCCGCCGGCGATCTCGCGCCGCAGCAGTTCCTCATAGCTTTCGCCCACCAGCCTTTCGACCGGCGGCAGGGTGGGGAAGATGAAGTTGAGATGACGGTTGGCATGCACCAGCCGGCCATCGGGGCTGAAGATGGTGATGGCGATGCGCAGGCAATCGAGCGCGGCCAGGAGATCATCCGGCCGCGATTCATCCTGCCAGGCTTGCGATGTCGCCAATGCCAAGGCCGTTCCCCCGAAGGTGCGGCATCCTGGCGGACGCGGCCTTGCCGAAAGGTTAGGCGGCCCCTCCGATCAGGCAGGCAAATCGCCGAAAATTGCGCCGGAACGCCAAAGCTTGCCGGATTGCTAACGCGGCGGCGGATTTTCAGCTTTCGTTAACGCTGAGAGCCCAGTGTGGCGGCATGGGCCTTCACCGATCCGTGCGCGACAGGCTGGCCGGGGCCTGGCGCGGCTTTCATGCGCCGCCGCCGCCGGACGAGGCCGGCTGGCGCCTGCTGGCCGCGGCCGCGCCCGACCTCATTACCCGCCATGCGCCGGACGGGCGCATCCGCCTGGCCGCCGGCGCCGCGCTGCTGGGCGAGGCGCCGGCCGCGCTGGAAGGGCTGACGCCGCGCGACCTCGTCCATCCCGACGACCTGGCGGCGGTGCAGGCGGCCTTCCGCGAAGCCAGCTATTTCGGCCGCGACGGCGTGGTGGCGGCGCGGCTGGCCCATGCCGATGGCCGCCATCTCTGGGTCGAATTGCGCTGCCGGCGCATGCCGCTGCGCGAAGGCGGCGACATCGTGGCGGTGACGCGCGAGATCGGCGCCGTCAGGGCCGAACATGCGGCGCTGGCCGAGGCGCGCGACGCGGCGCTGGCGGCCAGCCGCGAGAAGTCGCGCTTCCTGGCGGCGATGAGCCATGAACTGCGCACGCCGCTCAACGCCATCATCGGCTTTTCGGAAATGATGGCGCGGCAGATGTTCGGGGCGCTGCCGCCGCGCTACCAGGACTATGCCGTGCTGATCCAGCACAGCGGCCAGCACCTGCTCGACCTGATCAACGGCCTGCTCGACATGTCCAAGATCGAGGCCGGCAAGTTCGAGCTCCAGGAGGAGATGTTCGATCTGGACGAGAGCGCGCGCGAGGCCGCGGGCCTTCTGGCCCCGGCGGCGGAGCGGGGCGGCGTGACGCTGGCGCTGGAGGTGGCGGTGGGCACGGTCTTCGCCGACCGCCGCGCCGTCAGGCAGATGCTGGTCAACCTGCTCTCCAACGCCGTCAAGTTCACCCCGCCCGGCGGCCGCGTCAGCCTGACGGCGGCGGTGGCGGACGGCGCGCTGCTGCTGACGGTGGCCGACACCGGCACCGGCATCGCGCCCGGCGAACTGGCGCGGCTGGGCCGGCCCTTCGAACAGGCGGCCAACGCGCGCGGGCGCGAAGGCACCGGCCTGGGGCTGGCGCTGGTCCGCTCGCTGGCGCAGCTGCATGGCGGCACGATGGCGATCCGCTCGGTGCTGGGCGAAGGCACCAGCGTGACCGTACGCCTGCCGCATGCGGCCGAAGGCGCGGCGCCGGTGCCGCTGCGCGGGGCGGCATGAGGCGCCGTCTTGCGGCGCTGGCAAGGGCGGTGATTTGAGCGGTATGATGTGTTCGGTGCCGGCGGAGTCGCCAAGCTGCCGACGTGCCGCCGGGCCGCCGCTGTTGCCCGGAATGAATGGGGGGTGCGATGCGTGCTCTGAAGTTCTTTTCCCTGGGATTCGTGACGGCGCTGCTGCTTTGCGCCGCCGTGCTGTTCGCCTTCCGCTCGGTCTTCATCAACCGGTTCCGCGCCGACCAGGCGCTCTGGCGGCAGATTCCCATCGGCTTCGTCGTTCAGGACGAGCTGGGCATCGCGGCGCTGGTCAAGCAGGGCGCCTACAGCCATGTCAGCCCGGACGTGAATGAAAAGAACTTCCCGCTCCAGCGCCACGACGCCCATATCGCCAATATGGGCCTGTTCACGCCGCGGCAGGACACCGACACCAGGACGATTCTTGCCAGCATCAAGGCGCGCAGGGAGGGGGCGCCGCGCCCCGCCAATGCGGACGAGTGCCTCCAGTATGGCGCCTATATCGCCGCGCTGAAGAGCCGGCGTCTCTTCGCGGCGGACCGGGTCGTGATCTGCCTCGGCCAGTCCGCGGTGGTGAACGGCGCCTGCGTCGTGCCGCAGATCTGGAGCGTGGATTACGGCCTGTGGAATCTCGGCACCGCGCCATGCGACGGACCGCGATCCGCCGGCGCCGAGTTCCTGGTCGTCAATACCAGGCCGCCGTCGGGGCCGCGCCCGAGATAGCCTGATCGCGGACGCCAAGGCGGCCGGGATGTATTTTGCCCGCGGCCATGCCAGAAAGCCCGCCATGGACACCACCCCCCGCCTCAAGGCCGGCATCTTCGTGCGCGCGCTGATCCGCCGGGCCGAAGTGGCGGGCGCCTCGGCCTTCATTGTCCGCAAGGGCAATGAGGAAGCCGGCGCCATCATCCTGCGGGTGGCGACGCTGGATGGCAGCGTGCTGGTGCTGAACCAGGCCCGCACGGGCGACGGCGCCCTGGTCTGGGCCAGGCCGCTGGGCGAGCCCGTGCCCGATGCGAAGGCCGCGCAATGGTGCGCGCGCCAGCTCCAGTTCGATCCCGACCTCTGGATCGTGGAGATCGAGGACCGCGCCGGCCGCGCTTTCGTGGACGAGCCGATCGTGTAGAGTCCCCGCCGCCAGCCAGGGGGCACCCATGTCGCCGCAGATGCTTCAGCTTGTTCTTCCCGTCGTCATCATCGCCGTGGTCTTCCTGCTCAGGGCGCGGCGGGTGGGCAAGGCCCAGCCGCTGCGGCTGGGGCTGCTCTGGCTGCGCCCCGCCATCCTGCTGGCGGCCTGCGCCGTGGTGCTGCTGCTGCCGCCGCGCGCCGATGTGGCGCCGCTCCAGCTCCTGCCGCTGGACTGGGCGGTGCTGGCGCTGGGGGCGGTGGTGGGCGCTGTCGGCGGCTGGCATCTGGGCCGCACCATGGCGATCGAGGTGCATCCGGAGAACGGCACGCTGATGGTCACCACCAGCCCGGTGGGACTGATGGTGCTGGTGGTGCTGGTGGTGGCGCGCATGGCCGTGCGCACCGAACTGGCGCTGGGCGGGGTGGACTGGCCGGTCCGGCCGGCGGTGATCGTGGACGCGCTGATCGTCTTCACCGCGGCGCTGTTCACGGTGCGCAGCCTGGAAATGTATCTGAGAGCCAAGAAGGTCATGGCCGGGCGCTGAACCCGCCATGGCCGGGATCTTCCTGATCTTCCTGCGCCTGGGGCTGACCAGCTTTGGCGGGCCGGTGGCGCATCTGGGCTATCTGCGCAGCGAGTTCGTGGCGCGCCGGGGCTGGGTGGGCGAGGACGAATATGCCGCGATGGTCGGCTTCTGCCAGTTCCTGCCCGGTCCCGCCTCCAGCCAGGTGGCGATGCTGCTGGGCCGCCACCGGGCCGGAACGGCCGGGATGCTTGCGGCCTGGACCGGTTTCGTCCTGCCATCGGCGCTGTTGATGGCGCTGTTCGCGCTGCTGCTGTCGCGGGTGGGCGATGTGGCGCATGCGCCTTTCGTCCATGGCCTGAAGCTGGCCGCCGCCGCCGTGGTGGCGCAGGCGCTGTGGGCAATGGCGCGCACCCTGACACCCGACGCCGCGCGCCTGGCACTGGCGGCGCTGGCGGCGGCAGCGGCGCTGCTGCTGCCCGCCGAGATCGGCCAGCTCTGCGCCATCGCGGCCGGCGCGGTTCTGGGCTGGCTGCTGTTGCAGCCTCCGGCCATGACGCTGCGGCCGATGCCGGTGCCGCGCCATGCCATCTGGCTGCTGGGGCTGTTTGCCGGCCTGCTGCTTGCGCTGCCGCTGGCCGCGCCGCTGTCGCGCATGCTGGCGCTGGCCGACGCCTTCTATCGCAGTGGCGCGCTGGTCTTTGGCGGCGGCCATGTCGTGCTGCCGCTGCTGCAGCAGGCGGTGGTGGCGCCGGGCTGGATCGGCAATGACGCCTTCCTTGCGGGCTATGGCGCGGCGCAGGCGATGCCGGGGCCGCTCTTTCCTTCGCCGCCTTCCTGGGCATGGCGATGGCGGGATGGGGCGGGGCGCTGCTCTGCCTTTGCGCCATCTACCTGCCATCGCTGCTGCTGGTGGCGGGCGGCTGGCCGCTGTGGCAGGCGGTGGCGCACCGGCCCGCGCTGCGCGCGGCGCTGGCGGGGATCAACGCCGCGGTGGTGGGGCTGCTGGCGGCGGCGCTTTGCAGCCCGGTCCTGACCGGCGCGATTTTCTCCATCGCCGACGCCGCCATCGCCCTGGCGGCGCTGGCGCTGCTTTTGACGCGGGTTCCGTCATGGGCGGTGGTGGGGCTTTGCGTCCTGGCCTCGAGCCTGGCGACGGTTTTGTTGCGCTGAACCCGCCCGCCTGCTACCCCCGCCGCCATGAGCCGTACCCCCGCCAGCGAAGCCGCAAGACGGCGGACCTTCGCCATCATCTCCCACCCCGACGCCGGCAAGACCACCCTGACCGAGCACCTGCTGCTCCTGGGCGGGGCGATCCATGCGGCCGGCCGTGTCAAGGCGCGCGGCGAGGCGCGGCGGGCCAAGTCCGACTGGATGAAGATCGAGCAGGAGCGCGGCATTTCCGTCACCAGCGCGGTGATGACCTTCGAATACCAGGACGCGGTCTTCAACCTGCTCGACACGCCGGGCCATGAGGATTTCAGCGAGGATACCTACCGCACCCTGACGGCGGCGGATTCGGCGGTGATGGTGATCGACGCCGCCAAGGGCATCGAGGCCCAGACCCGCAAGCTGTTCGAGGTCTGCCGGCTGCGCGACATCCCGATCATGACCTTCGTCAACAAGATGGACCGCGAGGCGCGCGATCCCTTCGAGCTGCTGGACGAGATTTCCGACCAGCTGCAGATCGAGACCGCGCCGATGATGTGGCCCTGCGGCATGGGGCTGAACTTCCGCGGCGTGCAGGCCTTCGAGAGCGGCAGCTTCATCGCCTATAACGAGGCGGTGCCGACGGACGAGGAAGCCGCCAGGCTGGAAGAGGATGTGGCGCTGGCGCGCGAGGGGCTGCCGCAATTCGACCTTGCCACCTACCGCGAAGGCCATCTGTCGCCGGTCTTTTTCGGTTCGGCGCTGAAGAATTTCGGCGTCGAGCAATTGCTGTCGGCGCTGGCGCGCCATGCGCCGCCGCCGCGCGAGCAGGCCGCCATCGGCCGCGCCATCGCGCCGGGCAACAGCGAGGTCACCGGCTTCGTCTTCAAGGTCCAGGCCAACATGGACCCCAACCACCGCGACCGCGTCGCCTTCCTGCGGCTGGCCTCGGGCGAGTTCCGGCGCAACATGAAGCTGAAACAGTCTGGCACCGGCAAGACCATCGGCGTGCACAACCCGATCCTGTTCTTCGCCTCCGAGCGCGAGACGGTGGACGAGGCCTGGCCGGGCGACATTATCGGCATTCCCAACCATGGCGTGCTGCGCGTCGGCGACACGCTGAGCGAAAGCGGCAATGTCGTCTTCACCGGCATTCCCAACTTCGCGCCGGAAATATTGCGGCGGGTGCGGCTGAGCGATCCGATGAAGCAGAAGCACCTGGCCCGCGCCCTGGAATCGCTGGCCGAGGAGGGCGTCACCCAGGTGTTCAAGCCTGTCATCGGCAGCCAGTGGATCGTCGGCGTGGTCGGCGCGCTGCAGCTCGACGTTCTGAAGTCGCGGCTGGTGGCCGAATACGACCTCGACGCGGACCTGGAGCAGAGCCCGTATGACACCGCCCGCTGGCTGGCAGGCGAGGAGGCCGAAATCCAGAAATTTTCCGACGCCAACAAGGGCGGCATGGCCACCGACCGCGACGGCGCGCCGGTCTTCCTGGCCAAGAGCGCCTGGGAAGTTGGCTATGTCGCCGAGCGCTACCCCAAGGTGAAGCTGCTGAAAACGCGGGAACGCCACGAGGTCAACGCCGAGAAGGCGTAAGACGCATGACAATCCGGAGCGGCCGGACTAGGCTTTCCCCAACGACATAATATTCGGGGAAATGCCATGAAGCGCCGTGTCCTTGCCGGATTGATCCTGCTTTCCACGCCCGTGCTGGCGCAGACCTATACGGTGCCGCCCACTTCCGGCCCGGCGGCGAACGGCTCGCCCGGCTGGCACCTGGCGCCCAGCTTTCCCGATCCCACCGGCCACACCAATGTGGACGAGAAGGGCGTGGTGACG